>JBBAUQ010000050.1:0-4290 GCA_040398125.1 Solirubrobacterales bacterium
CCAGCTGACCACCCGCAAGCGCCAGCTCGAGGAAGAGTGGGCCGAGGGTGAGGAGACCGAGCGCCCGGTCCTCGGCGAGGAAGAGATCGCCGACATCGTCTCGATGTGGACCGGGATCCCCGTGTTCAAGCTGACCGAGGCCGAGACCCGCAAGCTGATCGACATGGAGGGTGAACTCCACAAGCGTGTGATCGGCCAGGAGGCCGCCATCCAGGCCGTCTCAAAGGCCATCCGGCGCTCCCGTGCCGGGATCAAGGACCCGAAGCGGCCGGCCGGCTCCTTCATCTTCCTCGGCCCGTCTGGCGTGGGCAAGACGGAGCTCGCCCGCACTCTCGCCGAGTTCCTCTTCGGCGACGAGGACTCGATGGTCCGGATCGACATGTCCGAGTACATGGAGAAGCATGCGGTCAGCCGTCTCGTCGGCTCCCCGCCTGGCTACGTCGGCTACGACGAAGGCGGTCAGCTGACCGAGGCCGTGAGGCGCAAGCCCTACTCGGTCCTGCTGCTCGATGAGATCGAGAAGGCCCACCCCGATGTCTTCAACATCCTGCTCCAGATCCTCGAGGACGGTCGCCTGACCGACTCGCAGGGCCGTACGGTCGACTTCCGCAACGCAATCATCATCATGACCTCGAACATCGGGGCCGGGGAGATCGCCCGCAACCAGGGGATCGGCTTCACCGTCTCGGATGAGACCGGAATCAGCTACGAGGACATGAAGGGCCGGATCATGTCCGAGCTCAAGAAGGTATTCAGGCCCGAGTTCCTCAACCGGATCGACGAGGTGATCGTCTTCCACAAGCTCTCGCGTGAAGAGGTCCGCGAGATCGTCGACCTGTTGATCGGTCGCGTACGTCACCAGGTGGCTGAGCATGAACTCGTGCTGGAGATCGACGATGGGGCGAAGGACTTCCTGGTCGACAAGGGCTGGGATCCCTCGATGGGGGCCCGACCCCTCCGCAGGGCGATCCAGCGTTATGTCGAGGATCCGCTGGCCGACGAGGTGCTGAGGGCCGGTGGAGGCGAGCAGGTTGCCGGATCCCTGATCACGGTCACCCGTGATCCCGAGGGCGATGATGACGAGCGGCCGCTCAAGATGACCGTGGTCCCGGGTGAGCCTAAGCCACCCGAGCCCGAGAAGGTCGGAGTCGCTGCCTCCGCCGAGGGTTCCGAGGAGCCCGGCGAAGAGCCAGACGAGGGCGAGACCCTCGAAGACGGCCCGGCCGAGTAGTTCCCCTCCCGGGCAGACCCCGTCTTGATCTAGGGCTTCAGCCCCGTTCGGCGATGACTTCGTCGGCCGCCCGGGCGGCCTGATCTACCTGGCCGGCAACCAGGTCCAGACCGCGGTCCCAGAAGGCCGGATCGGTGAGGTCGATCCCGACCAGCTGGCCCAGCTCCTCGGGGGATCTGGAGCCTCCGGCCGAGAGCATCTCGAGGTAGCCCGGCACGATCTCTTCGCCCCGCTCGCGGTAGAGCTGGTAGATCGAGAGAGCCAGTAGCTGGCCGTAGGAGTACGCGTACACGTAACCGGGACTGCCGATGAAATGGGGGATATACGACCACCAGGATCGGTAGCCCTCGGTCAGCTCGACCGAGTCACCCAACATCTCGGCCTGGGTCTCGATCCAGACCTCGCCCAATTGATCGACCGAGAGTTCGCCGCTTTGCCGGCGCTCGTTGTGGACCCGGTCTTCGAACTGGTTCATCGCTATCTGGCGAAACACCGTGGCTATCTGGCCTTCCACGGCTTCGGCCAGCAGGCCGAGTCTGGCCGCCGGGTCGGTCTCGGCCTCCAGCAGACGGCCGAAGACCAGCTCCTCGGCGAACACCGAGGCCGTCTCGGCGACGGTGAGGGGTGTGTCCTGGTGAAAGATGCCGCGCTCGGCCGCGAGGGCCTGGTGAAGTCCGTGGCCGAGCTCGTGGGCCAGCGTCAGGACGTCCCGCCTGCGGTCTGTGTAATTGAGCATCACGTAGGGGTGGACCGAGGGAACGGTCGAGGCACTGAAGGCACCACCCCTCTTGTCGGCGTCTGGCGGGGCGTCGATCCAGCCGCGCTCGAAGAAACTGGCCACCACCGATCCGGCCCGGGGGTCGAGTGAATCGAAGGCGGACTGGACCATCTCCCTGCCCTCGTCCCACTCCAGCTGGACGTCGTCGGTGGCCACCGAGGCCATACGGTCGTAATCGGCGAGCCGGTCGATGTCGAGAAGTCGGGCCTTGGTCCTGTACCAGGAGCGAGCCAACTCATAGCGGCCCTTGACTGCCTCGACCAATGCCTGGACCGATTCATCACTCGCTTCGTTGGATAGGTTCCGGGTCGCCAGCCAGTGCGGGTAGCTCCTCAGGCGATCCTTGATCGCCTTGTCCTGGAGGAGGGTGTTGAAGACGAAGGCCCGGGTTCGGATGCCGGGCTGCAGGGCCTCGGTAACGGCTTCGGCAACGGTTCGCCTGGTTTCCCGGTCAGGGTCGTGCAGCTGTGAGAGGGCGATATCGAGCGGCACTTCGCCCTCGTCGCCGGCCAGGTCGACCCGGATCGCCGAGCTGAGCTCGTCGAAGAGCCTTCCCCAGGCCCCGGCTCCGGTCACCGAGAGCTCGGTGGCGATCCGTTCCTCCGGTTCACTCAGCAGGTGGTCCCGGTAGCGACGCTCGTTTCGCAGGTAGTGGTCACAGAACTCGAGACCCTCGCCATCCAGCATCGCTTCGGCCTCATCGTCTTCGAGGGCAGCCCACTCGAGCTCGAAGAAGAGGAGCTTCGTCTGGATCGCCGTGGCCCGCTCTGAGCAGGCCTGCAGGAGTGCCCCGTTCGCCGGATCGGCCGTATCGGCGGCAAACCGGAGGTGGGCGTAGTTCAGGGCCCGACCGGCCAGGTCGGAGATCTCGGCCAGTTGCTCCATGGCCGCCCTCAGCCCATCCGGTCCGAGGTCGGCAACCCGCCCGGAATGGTCGGCCACGAATTCATCGGCCAGTTGGTCGGCCTGTTCGAGCAGGGATTCCGGTGTCTCGGCCTTGCCCTCGTCTGACTCGAGGAGGTCGTCGAGGTTCCAACGGACGTCCTGCAGGGAGCTCGCGGGGTCCACCGGGTTCACTGGACAGCACCCAGCCTCAGACGCCGCCTGACGATCCAATCGCCGATCAGTGATCCGACTGGACCGAGGGTGATGACCACGATCACCGGGAACCACCAGCCCCACCACTTCTTGATGCTGCCCCAGGCAACCATGGCGATCAGCCCCATGAACAGGAAGCCGTGGATCGGACCCAGAACCGAGACGACGTCGTGGTTGTCAGTTACCCAACGCGACGCCCAGATGAGCGGGATCAGGAGGATGACGTCGACGATCGCGACGATCGCGATCCAGTTGAGGAACTTGAGCTCCTGGGGTGGAGTCTGGCCCGGTGGATTGGGTTCGCTCAAGGCGCGGCTCCCCAGGCGCTCAGACCGGAAGCATGATGCCGGTCCAGACCACTCCGAGAGTCAACAGGAAGGTCACTGCCATCAGCACGTGTGAGCCCGAGAACTTGATGTGGAGTGCCAGGGCCACCAGGACGGCCAGGAAGAGGGTCATCTTGACGTGGAACTCGGGAGCGCTCCAGAGGTTGTAGTGGGAGGCCATGATCAGGCCACTGAGGATCAACACCGCAATCGCCACGGCGCTGCCGATCCCGAACCGTTGGGCGACAGCCTTCATGGCGTCGGGGTTGTCGCCACCCCGGACCACCGGCACCACCACCGCGGCGAGCATCAGCTGCCCGCCGACGAAGAAGGCCATGGCCACGAGGTGCAGGAAGAGCCAGAAGTCCATCCACCACATCCTAGAAGAGGGGACCCACCGGGGGCCTCACGCCGTGGCCTTTTCGGGACGTCACGAAGCCGCTGGATGAGGCCCCGGAACGAGGCTCGACGGCTGTCGGGCACGGCTGCCCGCAAGGTGGCTCAGATCGCTCCGGGATGGGCGATCTGGCATAATTACCTAGTGTCCAGAGTGGTCGAAAGCGATTTGGCGCACCTTTCAGAGCGTCAGGATCCCCGACTGCTACGGGCAATCGATGCGGTAGCGCCAGGAACCCAGCTCCGCGAAGGCCTCGACAACATCATCTACGCCCGAACCGGCGGCCTCATCGTCGTCGGGGAGACCGAGGAACTCGCCTTCATGCTCTCGGGCGGCATCAACCTCGACATCGACTACTCGCCGGCGATGCTCTACCAGGTGGCGAAAATGGACGGTGCGATCCTGATCAACCCGGACGCGACCAGGATCACCTGGGCCAACGTCCAGATGATGCCGGATC
>JBBAUQ010000050.1:4300-9602 GCA_040398125.1 Solirubrobacterales bacterium
GACCATCCACTCGGCCGAGACCGGCACTCGCCACCGGACCGCTGAACGGATCTCGAAGCAGGTCGACGCCCTGGTGATCGCGATATCGCAGCGTCGCGAAGTCGTTTCGCTCTACCTGGACGGCATCAAGTACATCCTTCAGGACATCCCCTCGGTACTCGCCAAGTCCAACCAGGCCCTGGCAACCCTCGACAAGTACAGGTCCCGTCTCGACGAAGTCAGCCAGCGGTTGACCAGGGTCGAGTTCAACGGGACGGCCGTCCTGTTCGACGTACTCGCCGTTTTGCAGAGGTCCGAGCTCGTTTCCAGGATGGCGATCGAGGTCGAGCGGTATGTCGTTGAGCTGGGCACCGAGGGCAGGCTCATCGAGATGCAACTCGAGGAGAGCATGGTCGGGGTCAAGTCCGAGCGCCTCGCACTGCTGCGTGACTACGCGGTCGATGATTCCGATGAGGCGATCGAGACCATGAGTCGCGAGATCGCCGGACTCGACCACCAGGACCTGCTCGACTTCGGTCGCCTGGCCGAGATACTCGGATTCGACCGGAAGATGAACACGCTCGATTTCTCGGTCGAGCCGCGGGGTTATCGCGTGCTCGGTGAGATACCGCGCCTGCCGAAACTGGCTATCCAGAAGCTGGTGATGCAGTTCGGCAGCCTCGAGGAGATCATGGACGCCTCCGATGCCGAGCTCGAGTCCGTGGACGGGGTAGGTCCGGCCAGAACCAAGGAGATCCGTGAGGGCATCAGGCGCCAGCAGGGCGCGGTGCTGTCCGAGCAGACCCTGAACAGCTGAACAAACACCGGCGAGCCTTACGGATCGCCACTGAACGACGACAAGAAAAAGGAGCAGTCAAATTCCCGAGCTAGACGAAGTAGAGGAAGTAGTTGATCTGGAGGAAGTCGACGAAGCCGACGAGATCGAGGCCGAGATCGAGGTGATCGCCGCGGTCTGTGACTTCCGCAAGGGCGAGAAGGTCGTCTACCCCCACCACGGGGCAGGGGTGATCCTCAAGAAGGAAAAGGGCGAGCTCCTCGGTGAGAAGCGCGAATTCCTGACGATCAAGATCCTGCACAACGAGATGACGGTCAAGGTCCCGGTCGAGAACGCTGCCGCCACCGGCCTGCGGCGGGTGATCGACGAAGAGGAGATCAAGAAGGTGATCTCGGTTCTCTCGGATGAGGTTTCCGACATGCCGAAGAACTGGAACCGTCGCTTCAAGTACAACAAGGAGAAGATCAAGACCGGCGACGTATTCGAGCTGGCCGAGGTCGTCCGCAACCTCGCCCTGCGCGAGATGGAGAAGGGACTCTCGACCGGCGAGAAGCAGATGTACACCCGGGCGAAGAAGATCCTTGCCTCTGAGTTCATGTACGCCCTCGAGAAGGATGAAGAGGGCGCCGAGGAGTACCTCGACAAGCTGCTCGAAGATCGTTTCAACGCCACGGTCGGGGCGTCGGCCTGATCGGGGGATAGTGAGCTCCGATCGGCTCCCCGGAGGGGCTGTGGCGACGGCAATCGTGGTCGCCGCAGGCTCTGGTGAGCGACTCGGCGCCGGGGGGGCGAAGGCCCTGGTCGAGGTTGCCGGGCGACCGATGTACGAGTGGTCGCTGATCGCCTGTGAAGATGCCGCGAGGATCGGCCAGGTGGTGATTGCGGTGCCACCCGGCGAAGGGGGCTCTTTCGAGGTCGGCGATGCCGTCCTGGTCGAGGGCGGGGCGACCCGTTCGGAGTCGGTCGCGGCCGCCCTGGCCGAGGCCGAAGGGGAGATCATCGCGATTCATGATGCAGCTCGCCCGATGGTGACCCCGGAGTTGTTCGACGCCGCCGTATCGGCCCTGGTCGGAGACCCCGACCTGGATGGCGTGGTGGTAGCGGCGCCGGTCAGTGACACGATCAAGGAGGTCGGCCCGGATGGGCGGATCGCTGCGACGCCGGATCGTGAGCGACTGATGGCAGCCCGTACACCCCAGGTCTTTCGGAGGGAAGCCCTGTCGCGGGCCCTGGCCGGGGGTCGCTTGGCGACGGCGACCGATGATTCCTCCCTGGTCGAGGAAGTCGGTGGTTCGGTGGCCGTGATCGAGCTTCCGGGGGCCAACCCGAAGGTGACCTGGCCGGAGGACCTCGATATCGTCGAGGCCCTGTTCGAGCGTGGCCGCGGCCGGGTGGCCGACTGGAGGGTCCGGGGATGCTGACCGACTACCACGTCCACTTGAGGCCGGACGAACGGGCGGCGACACCAGAGGCCTTCTTCACCGAGGAGCGGATCAGGCTGTACCTCGATGCGGCCGAGGCCGCCGGGATCGCCGAGTTGGGAATCTCGGAACACATCTATCGCTTCCGTCAGGCACTCACGGTTTGGGACCATCCCTTCTGGAGGGAGTGGGCGGAGGATGACCTCGACGAATACTGCGCCTTCCTGGGCGCGAGCCCGGTCAGGTGCGGGATCGAAGCCGACTTCATCCCTGGACGTGAGGCCGAACTGGAGGCCCTTCTCGATCCACGCAGCTTCGACTACGTGATCGGCTCGGTGCACTTCCTCGGGGAGCGCTCGATCGACACCGAGGAATTCTCGATCTGGGATGACGGCACCGAACCCGATGAGGTCTGGCGGCGGTACTTCGAGACTCTGGCCGAGGCCGCCCGTTCCGGGCTCTTCGACATCATCGCCCACCCGGACCTGGTCAAGGTCTGGGGCCGGGCCGGCCACCTCCCATCGGTCGATCCGCGCCACTTCTATGAGCCCGCGGTCGAAGCGATCGCCGCGGCCGGCCTGGCGGTCGAGGTCTCGACGGCCGGCCTGCGCAAGCAGGTCGAAGAGATATATCCGGCTCCCGACTTCCTGGAGCTCTGTGTCGCTGCCGGGATCCCGATCTCCCTCTCCTCGGATGCCCACCAACCGGACCAGGTCGGATACCGCTATGACCTGGCGATCGAACAGCTCGGTCGGGCCGGGGTCGAGGAGATCGTGGTTTTCGAGAATCGCCAGCGTTCATCGGTGCCCCTCGGCGTGGAAACGGGTGCGGGATGCCAGTAGCGGTCGGAATCGGCTACGACAGTCACCGGTTCGAGGACGGGCGGCGTCTGGTCCTCGGCGGGGTCGAGATTCGGCATGAGAGGGGGCTGGCCGGCCACTCCGATGCCGACGTCTTGAGCCACGCGGTGATCGATGCCCTGCTGGGGGCGGCCGGGCTGGATGACATCGGCCGCCATTTCCCTGATTCCGATGACGTCTGGAAGGACGCCGACTCACTGGACCTGCTGCGGACAGTCGTCGGGATGTGTCCCGGGGTGATCACCAATATCGATGCAACCGTGATCTGCGAGGAGCCCCGCCTGGGGCAGCACCGCGAAGCCATCGTCGCCTCGCTGCGGGAGGTGACCGGTTCGCGGTGCAACCTGAAGGCGACCACCAACGAGGGCATGGGTTGGATCGGACGGGGAGAGGGCATCGCCTGCGTCGCCGTTGCTTCGGTCGAACTCCCCTGATCACCACCGGCCTCTCTCGATTCCACCAAAATGGCGTCTTCTGCGATCCCGGCGGAGCCGTATACGCCGTGATTCGTAGTAAGTTAGGCCGAGGATGAGCAAGGATCCGCAGACCGCGCCGTCCGGTGAGGGCGGCACCAAATCCAACGGACTGCCTGAGGACCTGCGCAAGGTTGCCGAGGCTTCGTCGCGGATCAACGCCCGGGTCGAGGCATTCGCCCGTGAACTCGATGAGCGCGAGACTGCGGCCCGCAAGGCCGAGCTGGCCGCCCGCGAATCGGAACTCGAGGCCCTGGACATCGCTCGCGATGCCATCCGGCGGGCGAGCAGGCTGGAGGGCAAGGCCGATGAGGCCCAGGCACGCGCCGATGCAGTCGACAGCCGGATAGAGCAGGTTCGGGCCGAGAGCGCCCGCGAGATGGCCGAGGCGCGTGAGGAGATCAAGGAGAAGGCCCGCGAGACCCTGAGAAAGCTGAGCGCTGAGGCCCGAGGCAAGATCGAGCAGGCCCAGGCTGCCGCCAAGAGCGCCGAGCAACGGGCGCGTGAGGCCGAGGGGGAGAGGACCGGCGATGAAGCCGAACGGGTCCGTCTCCAGGATGAGCTTCGGAAGGCGACTGCCGCCCTGGAATCGGAACGGGCCAGTCGTCAGGAGGCCCTCGGCAAGGTGGCAGCCGAGGGTGAGCAGAGGCTCGCCGTCCGGACTCGGCAGCTGGAAGAGACTGCCGAGAGGCTGGCCCGTGAGGCCCGTGAAGCAGCGCTGCGCGAGTCATCGGTGAGGATGTCGGAACTCTCGGCAGAGGTCCAGCGGGCCAGTGAGAGGGCCGAGAAGGCCGAAGCCGGGGCCAATGAGTTCGAACGGCAGGCCCGTGAGAAGCTGGCCGGTATCGAGGCCGAGATCGATCGCCGGGTCATGGAGGGCACGGCCGAGATGAGGCGCGAGGCTACCGAGCGGATAGACCACCTGATCGAGCGGTTCACGGCCGAGGCCGAGGCTTCGGCGCGCAAGCACGCCGAGGAGCGAACGCTTGAGCAGGAGCAGTATCGCCAGAAAGAGGCGGCCCTGCGGCTGGAGATCGAAGAGAAGCAGACGGAGATCGAGAGGTTGATCTCCCAGGATGAGGCGCGCGAGGCCGCCGAGCGGGCTCGGCGTGAGGCCCTCGGCGCGGCCGAGAGCACTGCTCCGGGCTGGGAGAAGGAAGAGATCGAGAGACGGGTAGTCGAGGAGACGGCCCGGGTCCGGCGGCACGCTGCCGAACGGGTCCAGGCCCTGGTCGACCGGCTCGGCCACGAGGCCGAGAAGGCAGCCGGTGACCTGCCGGCATCGGATTCCGCCCCAGGGCAGGGGTTCGGCCCCGGACCGGGCCAGATAGGCGTTTCACCCCAGGACACGATCAAGCGTGCGGTCGAACGGGCCAAGCGTGAGGCAGCCGAGATAGCGGCCGGTGCCGCACCTCCGGGCGAGGGCCCCGACATCCCACCCGGACCCTCGGCGCCGGCCCGCCGGGCACCGTCATCATCGACACCATCAGCTGGTCAGAAGCCCTTCATCCGGAATCCAGATACGGGGAGCCGAAGGTCCCGTCGCTCTTCTGGCGGTTCCGGCCCGGGCGGGTACCGGACCTTCTGAGACTTCCCGATTGGCGACAGGGATGCGCCAGGTAGTCCTCAAGGACAGCATGAGCGGGGAACTGCTGGAGGTTCCTCGGGATCAGGACGTGACGATCTATGCCTGCGGGCCGACCGTCTACTCCCGGATCCACATCGGCAACGCCCGGCCCTTCGTCATCTTCATGCTGCTGGCGAGGTTTCTGA
>JBBAUQ010000051.1:0-4163 GCA_040398125.1 Solirubrobacterales bacterium
CGTCCATTGGATTCCTTTCCTTTTGTTTTCCGTGCCCGAACCTCCATGTCCAGACACGTCCGCCGGCTCCATCCGGCGAGAGTTCACCTTAGGAAACGACCCCCGAAAAAGTCAAGTCGGGGCCGAGGCGGATACCGGGGGAGGGACTCGAACCCCCGACACGCGGATTATGATTCCGCTGCTCTAACCAGCTGAGCTACCCCGGCAGGGCCGCCGATTCTAGATGATCAACCGCCGTCCCCTGTGGCACTCATGGATGCCGTCAGGGTTCCCGGTCTTCGACTTCGTCGAGGTCACCCTCGTTCTCGCGAATCACGCCCCAGAGCGCGATGAACAGGGCGATGAAGACGAACAGGAACGGCAGCCAGTAGAGGGGAGAGGCCGAGGCGATGATCGGGGTCAGTTCCGGCATCTCAGAGCACCTTGGTCGGGTCGTCGGGGCAGGGACCGATGCCACACTCGACGGCCGTCGTGAAGGTATTCGCGCCGGCGAGGAAGATTCCGACCCAGAGGGCGATCACGGCCAGGACCGCGACGATCTTGGGGGCCGGTGCCTTGGGGGCATCGAACTGACGCTGGAAGAACATCACCACGGCCACGGCGATGATCATCGCCATGAAGACCAGGAAGGCCCAGGTGTAGAGGTGGAACCCGAACACGGCGTCTCCGTAGGACCCGGTCCCGGGGACGATGTGAAGCGCGATGTTCCTCAGGGAGACGGCCGCCCCGAAGATTGCCCCGAGCAGGGCGAAGCCGTAATGGACCGTCTTCGGGCCGAACAGGGCATTGAGGACCAGGCCGAACCCGGTGGCCAGCATTCCCATCCTGATCAACAGGCAGAGGGGACAGGGCGGCTCCAGGAAGATGAACTGGATCCCGTAGGCGCCTAGCACCACGCTGAAGACGACCAGGGCGCCGAGGGCATTGAAGAGTCGAACGACGCTGCGGGTGTCCCAGGCTCCGGTCACAGGCTCAGCGTGATGTTGTCGCTTACGTGGAAACGGAACATCGCCAGGCTGAGGATCAGGGCGACCATCCCGACCACTATCCCGAGGGTCCGGCGACCGGTAGCCACCGTTACGAAGGCGGCCAGCCAGACGAGGAAGAGGGCGGCCATCATTGGTTGATCAATTTATGGCGGACTCCGGACGCCAAATGTTCAGGAACGGTTATTCCGGGGCCCCGCCCGGTCCCTGACGGCGGGGGTCCTCAGCGCTCCCGGGTACCTGCAGGGGACCGGGAAGGATCCAGTTGAGCCTCCAGGCAAGTACCCGGACGATGAAGGTGACGCCGACCCCGACCACCGCCGCGATGACCTCGTCATTCGATGCCCACCAGGCGATCAGGTAGGCGAGTAGCCCGACCAGGACCGCCGTGGCGTAGAGCTGGCCACCCTTCCGGAATATCTCTGGCGGCCGGGCCGTGGCCACGTCGGCCAGGGCTCCGCCACCCAGCGCCGCGACCATCCCGACCAGGACCGCGGCCCAGGCGTCGAGGCCGAGGGCCAGGGTCTTGTTGATCCCGGTCACCCCGTACAGGCCGAGTGCGGCGGCATCCAGCAGGATCACGAGGGCGATGAAGCGATCCACGACCCTGGCGCTCACCGCGATCAGGGCCGAGGCGAGCAGCGCGGCGATGATGTATTCCGGTCCCTCGAGCGCCACCGGGACCTGGTTGAGGAGCAGGTCCCTCAGGATGCCTCCGCCAAGGCCGGTGAGCAGGCCGAGGCCGAAGACCCCGCTCAGGTCAAAACCGGCCCTGGGGGCGACCAGGGCCCCGCCGAGAGCGGCCACGACCACTGCCGGGAGGTCCAGCCAGAGAGGGACCGAGACGGGATCGGGAATCACGGCGGCGACCCTAATCGGGGGGCCGGACACCGTGAGGCCGGTTACCGGACCCCGGCCGGTCCATTGACGACCGGATCCCCCTCTAAGGTTTCGCCGCCATCAGCTCCGTGGAAGAAACCTCTGCCGCCCCCCTGAACCCCTACCGATGGTGGTCCCTCCTCGGGCTCTGTGGCTTCACCTTCCTGGTCTGGCTCACGGCCACCGACATCAACATCGCCCTGCCGACGATCGGACGCGAATTCAAGGATCCGATGGACTCGCTCCAGTGGGCGGTCAGCGGGTATTTCCTTGCCGGCTCGCTGATCGTCATTGGGGGCCGGCTCGGGGATCTCAGGGGGCGACGGCTGGTCTTCCTCGGAGGCGGTTCACTTCTGCTGGTCGGTTCCGTCGTTGCCGGTCTGGCCGGCGGGGTCGACCAGCTGGTCACGGGCCGGGTGATCCAGGGTGTGGCGGCCGCCGCAATCCTGCCGACCTCCCTGGCGATGGTGGCGGTCGGTTTCCCTCCCGAGGAGAGGCCGCGGGCGGTGGCGATCTGGATCGCGGTTGCCTGGGGCGGCCAGGGGATCGGTCCCCTGATCGGCGGCGGACTGGTCGATGCCTTCGGTTGGCCCGGGATCTTCTGGGTCAACCTGCCCCTCGGGCTCATCTTCCTCGCCCTGGTCTTCAAGACGACCCCTGAGTCCAGGGCCGAGGAGGGCGGCCGACTCGATGTTCCGGGAGCCGTCCTGATCATGGCCGGCCTCTTCCTGATCTCCTTCGGCCTGGTGCAGTTCGACACGGCCGGGGCCGGGGAGCTGGCCCTGCTCTTCGGGGGGGCCGTCGTGGTCTTGGCCGCCTTCGTGCTGGTCGAACGGCGGGCCGCCGATCCCCTGGTACCGCTCTCGATCTTCAGGAGGCCGAAATTCATGGGGGCCGTCTCGGCCAATCTGCTCGCCAACGTGGCCTTTGCGGTGGTCGTCTTCCTGATGGCCCTCTACCTGCAGATCGTCCTGGTGAAGGACCCATTGACCGCCGGGATGTTGCTCCTGCCCGCGACGGCGACCATCCTCCTGTTCAACGTGATTGGCGAGTGGTTGACCAGGACCGGGAGGTTTCGCCTGGCCATAGCCCTCGGTATGGGCTTCCTCGGGGCCGGTTGCCTCGTCCTGACCATGCTCGACGGTACCTACGGGTCACTGCTGCCCGGTTTCATCCTGGTCGGAGTGGGTATCGGCCTTCAGATAACCCCGGCGACCGAGCTCGCGGTGACCACCTCCGGTACGGGCGAGGGTGTTGCCTCCGGGGTGTTCAAGGCGACCAGCATGATCGGAGGCTCCCTCGGGGTGGCGCTGGCCACGGCCGTTTTCCAGAGCAAGGCGTCCTCCAAGCTGGCGGCCGAGATTGACGCCAATCCCGATACCTTCACCGGCCGGACCGAGACCAGCCTGCTGGACGTCATCACGGGATCCCAGACACCGGTTGGCCTGCCGGACCTGGTCAAGCGGGCGACCGACGGGGCGTTTGAGGTCGCTGCAGGTGATGCGATGTTCGTCGGGGTCGGGGCGGCGCTGCTCGGCCTCGTCCTGGCCATGGCCCTGCTCGGCCGGGGTTCGGGGTCTACCGAGGAAAATCCGGTGAGTCCGACGGGGTCGGGTTAGGTCCACCCGGTAGCGCCGGGCCTTCAGGTCAGGTCGCGCCTGCTCCAGAGGGCCAGCCCCGAGGCCGTCAGCAGGACGGCCAGCAGGGTCAGCAGGGCCAACGGTTGGAACTCGATCGGCTGGGCCGGAACCAGGGGGAGGTGGTTGTACGGGGAGATGTCGGCCAGCCAGTCGCCGATCGCCGAGAGGCTCTGGAGGGTGAGGACGATCGCACAGATCCCCAGGGCCACCCAGGCGACGAAGGACGCTCGCGGCGAGAAGCCGAAGGAGAGGACCGCGACCCCGCCGAGGACGAGACTGGCCGGCACGTAGACCGGCCCGGCAGCCACCAGGTCGACCAGGCGGTCGAACCCGCCACCGACCAGTCCGAAGCCGACTCCACTGAGAGCGCCACAGACGATCATCAAGAGGACTGCCCCGAATACCGCGATTGAGATGTGGGAAAGCGCCCAGCGGACCTTGCCGACCCCACTCGCCAGGACGAGCTCCGCCCTTCCGGCCTTCTCCTCGGAGGCCGGGCGAAGGGCCGAGCCGATCACGAATCCGGCTGCCACGATCGCGTAGAAATCGAGCATGGTCGCGAAGTAGGAGTCGGTTATCTCCTTTCCGCCGGCGAATAGTGCCTCGGTGAACTGTGGACTCGACTCGATCAGCGCCTCCATCTCTTCACCGAGGGCCC
>JBBAUQ010000051.1:4173-9545 GCA_040398125.1 Solirubrobacterales bacterium
TCCGCGCTGGATCCGCCAGGCGAGGGCCAGGGGTGCCGGGAGGCGAGTAGAGAGGGAGGGCGGACCCGGTCGCGGCCGGAGGAAGCCGGCGCCGAGGTCCCTCCGGGAGCAGAGCGAAAACGCGAGGGTCGACAGCGCGAGCGTTGCGGTGAGGGGCAGCAGGAGGACCAGCCAGTCCGGGTCGGAGTACGGGCGAGTGGCGATCGACCACCCGATCGGTGAGAGCCAGGAAAGGAAATTGTCTCCCAGGTCCCCGGCGCCCCGGAGGACGTAGAAGCCGCCGATGAAGGCCCCGGCCACCCCCCTTGCCGCCCTGGCGTGGCTCACCACCTGGGTGATCGTTGCGGTGAGGGACATGAAGACGAGCCCACAGCCGAGTATCGCCAGTACCTGAGCCACTGTTCCGGTGGCACTGATCCCGAACGCGACCAGGCCGATCCACCACAGGATCGACAGAAGGACGAGTGAGCCGCCGGTGATGATCAGGGCCGCCGCAAGCTGGCTGAGGCGCCCGATCGGCGCAGAGAGGAGGAGCTCTGTCCGGCCGTCCTCTTCATCGGCACGGGTGTGGCGGACGACCATGAACATCGCGAACAGGGATGCGATGACCGAGAACACCGGCCCCATCTCCCAGCCGACCAGCCCGTCGAAGGTATTGAGCGCCCTTCCGGGACCGAGGAAGGCTTCCAACGCGGCATTTCCTGCGGTCGCTGCCGCATAGGCGTTGATGTCGGCCTGGGTCGGGTAGTAGATCTCATACTGGACGGGGTAGAGGAGCATCCAGCCAGCCAGGGCCACGACGGCAACCGGAAGGACGACCCGGTCCCTCCTCAGGCCGAAGCGGACGAGGCGCCAAGTCCCGGCAAAGGCCGACTCGGTTCCCCGGCTCACCGTTCTTCGGCGTCCCTGTATTCGCTCAGGAAGAGGTCCTCCAGGGTCGGCGGCCTCGAGACGAGATCGGTCACCTGGCGCTCCAGCAACCATCGCAATACCTCCTCGAGGCCCTTGGGGTCCACCGACAGCCGAACCCGGTCGTTCTCGACCTCGACCCCATGCACTCCGGGGAGCGTCTCCAGGCCAGTCATATCACCACCGACCGTGGCTTCGATCCGGGTGCGCGCCAGGTGCTTCATCTCCTGCAGCGAACCCGTTCCGATCGCCTTGCCGGCTCGTATGATCGTCAAGCTGTCGGCCAGCTGCTCGACCTGGGCCAGAATGTGGCTGGAGAGCAGGACCGCTCGGCCCTCGTCCCGGATTTCGCGTACGCAGTCCTGGAACTCTGCCTCCTTCAGCGGGTCGAGTCCGGCAGTCGGCTCATCGAACACGTAGAGGTCGGCCTCGGTCGAGAACGAGGCGACCAGGGCGACCTTCTGGCGGTTGCCGCGGGAGTAGGAGCCACACTTCTCGCGGGTGTTGAGTTCGAACCGCTCGCACAGTTCGTCGCGACGGCGTCGGTCGCCAGTTCCGCGCAGATCGGCCAGGAGGTCGAGCACCTCGCCACCGGTCAGGTTTGGCCAGAGATTGACCTCTCCGGGGACGTAGGCGACCCGGTGGTGGATGGAAGTGGCCTCGGTCCATGGATCGAGGCCGAGGACCCGGGCCTGGCCACCATCGGCCCTGATCAAACCGAGCAGGACCTTGATCGTGGTCGACTTCCCGGACCCGTTCGGACCGAGGAACCCATGCACCTGGCCCGCTTCGACCTCCAGGTCGAAACCGTCGAGCGCCCGGGTTGCGCCGAATTTCTTGACGAGTCCCTTTGCCTCAATGGGAACCATCGAGGGGAAACCCTAACCAAGGACGCAGGGCGCCGTGAGGGTCAGCCCCGTCTGACCTCCACGTAGTTGAGCGGCGGCCCCAGCCTTTCCCCGAGCGTGGCTGCGATCGAGCGGGAATGGTCATCCGGTCGTCCGAGCAGGTAGACCTCGGTCGCGTCGAAGTCCCGCAGCTGGTCCTCGACGGCCTGGACGACATCCTCGTCCCCGACCTCGGCCTCGGCAGAGAGGCCGGCCAGGCTGAGCGAGGCGATCGAGATGACCAGGTCTCGTTGGGCCCGCTCCCGGGCGGCCTTCAGGTCGGTGGCCCAGCGGCTCAGAAAGGTGTTCGAGGCCGGGACGAGGACCCGGATCTCGGCCTCGGGTTCCACGCCACCGAGCCCGACTTCGTCGGCGACCCTCTGGATGGTCGGGGCATCCTCCACCGGAAAGGTGGTGACGATCAGGAGCCGGCGCTCGCTCTCGGGGTGGGGGACCCGCCCGATCAAGGGCTCCGGCGCAAGCTTGAAGGCGATCGCGACCAGCCCGACGAGCGAGAGACCGGCGAGGCTGACCCCGAGGCCGGGGCCACCGACGATGAACCCGATCGTGCCGGGAAGGATCAGGGCGAGCAGGATCAGCGGAGGCTGCCAGGACTTCACCCGGACAACCTAGCCATGCCGTCGCCCAGGACCGTCCGGTTCGATGGGACAGGCGATATAGATTGCCTCCAATGGATCGAGCACTCGAACAGGCCGTATCGGTGGTGGTGGGTGACTGCCTGGCGGTGAAGCCGACCGAGGAGGTCCTCGTCGTTGCCAATCCGGCAACCGTCGGACTCGGGGAGGCCCTGCGACGGGCAGCCGCGGACATGGGTGCCGAAGCCGTCCTGGCAGTGATCACCGAGCGCGACTCCCACGCAGGCGAGCCGCCGGCGACCGTGGCCGAGGCAATGGTGGCGGCCGATGTCCTGATCGCGCCAACGGTCCAGTCGCTCTCGCACACCGCGGCCCGGAAGCGAGCTACCGAGGCCGGAACCCGAACGGCAACGCTCCCAGGGGTCACGGCCGAGATGCTGACCCGGGTGATGGCAGAAGACATGGATGAACTCAGGTCGAGGAGCGATCGGGTTGCCGCCCTCCTCGATCGGGGGACCGAGGCCCGGATCACCTGTGACCACGGCACGGACCTCACCCTGGCGCTGGAGGGCAGAGAGGCGATTTCGGACGCCGGCCAGCTCGACGCTCCGGGGGCCTTCGGCAACCTGCCCTGCGGCGAGGGCTTCATCTCGCCGGTCAGTGCCGAGGGGACTCTGGTCGTCGACGGGACGCTCGCAGGCGTCGGCAGGGTCATCGATCCCGTGTTGCTCGAGGTCCGGGGCGGCCACCTGGTCGGCGCTTCGGGCCCCCAGGGCGGGGAGTTCATGGAGCTGCTGGTCGAGCATGGGCCCGACGGCACCAACGTTGCCGAGCTCGGAATCGGTACTAACACCAGGGCGACCTTGACCGGCAACATCCTCGAGGACGAGAAGATCGCCGGTACCGCCCACGTGGCCTTCGGGGCATCGGCTGCGATCGGTGGCGAGGTGCAGGTCCCGGTCCACCTCGACGTCGTCTCGATGAGGCCGGAAGTCACGATCGACGGGACACCGGTGACCCTGGAAGGAAAGCTGCTGGTTTGACCCTGCTGGCGGTACCCAACGTCTCGGCGGGCAGGGATTTCCCGTTGATCGAACGGCTCCGGGATGCACTCGGGACCGGGGTAGACCTCCTCGACGCGAGCTCGGACATCGACCACAACCGGACCGTATTCACGGTCGCCGGCGAGCCCGATCCACTGGTAGACGCCCTGGTTTCCCTTGCCAGGACCGCTTCGGCTGCGGTCGAGATGGGTGCCTGGAGTGGCGTCCACCCGGCGGTCGGTGCCCTCGATGTCTGCCCTGTCGTCTGGCCCGGTCCCGAGCAGCATTCACCTGCTTGCCAGGCAGCCCTCGAGGTTGCCGGCCGGATCGGCGAGCTCGGCATCCCGGTCTTCCTCTACGGCGAGCTGGCCAGCGCTCCCGAGAGATCGGAGCGATCGTTTTTTCGCCAGGGAGGGTTCAGCCGCCTGGTCGAACGGATGGGTGCGGGTGAGCTGGAGCCCGATTTCGGCCCCCCGCTGGCTCACCCCCTGGCCGGGGCAACCCTCGTCACCGCTCGTCCGCCCCTGGCAGCTTTCAATCTCGAGCTCGAGGTCTCCGAGCCAGGGACCGCGGCTGCCGTGGCGGCCGAGATTCGTGAGTCGGCCGGTGGACCGGTCGGCCTGCGAGCGATCGGAGTGGAACTCTCGACCGGTCGGGAGCAGGTCTCCATGAACATCCACGATCCCGGGGAGCTCCAGCTCGCCACGGTCGTCGACCTGGTCTCGGGTCTGGCCCTCGATAGGGGTGCCCGGGTGGTCGGAGCCGAGTTGATCGGCCTCATCCCGGCAGCTGCGCTGACCGGCTACGGGGAGAGGGTCGCGATCAGGGACTTCGACCCGGAATTCCACCTGCTCGAGGAACGTATCGGTTGAACGGGTTCAGCACTCGGTGCTCCCGGATCGGCCTCTATCGGTAGGTTTTTGGCGATGGCCCAGACCAAGAAGAAGCGACGCCGCAAGAAACGGGGCACCCAGGCCGGAAGCCTCGACACCCGCAAGCGTGGTCGGCCACGGAATCGTGCCGAGGCCCGCGGCCGGGCCAAGTCCAAGGGCACCGGTAGCCGGGGCCCCCGAGTCGACCGCCCACCGTCCTGGAAGAGCGCCACCGTGAGGGGCGTGATCGCGGCGATCGTGTTCGTCGCGCTGCTGATGCTGCTCTTCGGGCGAACCCTGTCGGAAGCCTTGCCGATCGGGCTGTTCCTGCTCGTCTTCTACATCCCGGCCGGCTACTTCATGGACAGCTTCATGTGGAAGCGCCGGGTAAGGGCCAAGATCAGGTCGGAGAACAAGTAGTCCCGATGGCCGGGTTCGAGATCCTCGCGGCGACCGTCGGACCGGTAGCCGAGAACTCCTTCACCATCTTTCGCTCTGAGTCCGACCGGGCGGTGATGATCGATCCCGGGGATGAGGCCGAACGGCTGCTGGCCCCCCTCACCGATCGCGGCATCGAACTCGAGGCGATCCTCCTGACCCACTGTCACTTCGACCACGTCGGTGCAGTCGCCCCGATCGCCCGGACGACCGGTGCCCCGGTCTACTGTCCCGAGATCGAGGCTCCCGTCCTGGCCGACATCATGGCCTTCGTGCCCTGGCCCGGGATGGGTCCCTACGAGAGTTACGAGGCCGATCATCTGGTCAGGGGAGGGGAGAAGCTGGCGCTTGCCGGGATCGAGTTCGACGTCATCTTCACCCCCGGGCACAGCCCCGGCCATGTCAGCTACTCGGTCCCCGAGGCCGGTGCCCTCTTCTCCGGCGACGTGATCTTCCAGAACTCGATCGGCAGGGTCGACCTGCCCGGCGGTGACTTCGAGACCCTGCTCTCCTCGATCGGCCTGTTGGTGGAGAGCCACCCGCCCGAGACCAAGGTCTATCCCGGACACATGGGGGTCACGACGCTCGGGGCCGAGCTCCAGTCCAATCCCTTCCTGACCGGGATTC
>JBBAUQ010000052.1:0-4897 GCA_040398125.1 Solirubrobacterales bacterium
CGGTACCTCGACCAGTTTCTCGATCAGCTCGATCCCGGCCCTGGTCGCCGTGCACCGACCGGTCACCAGGTCCGGGGTCATATCGAACGCATGCATCACCCCCATCACCGCATACGGATCCGAAGCACAGAGAACGGTGAAGGCGACCTTGTCGCGTAAGACCTCCATCGCGACGTCACCTCGGTAGGGCTCGAGCGGTGAGGCGCCGGCCTCGATCACCACCACGTCGGGCTCCTCGGCCGCCACCTTTGACAGCAACAGCTCGAGCGCCTCGGCGTACTCCTCCCGGGGCACTACCGAGGAAGGAAGCCCGACATCGACGAAATCGGCGATCGCCGCCGCACCGGCCTCCTTCATCGCCAGGGTGTCCTTCAGCCGGCCGACCCCGGTCACCTTGCAGGCGACCACCTTCTGGCCCATCGCGACCAGTTCACGGACCATCGCCACCCCGGTCACGGTCTTGCCCGAGTCCATCGAGGTGCCGATGATGAGGATCACGGGAGCCTCGAGCTCACGCTTCTCGGTCGGCTGGACGAAATCGGCCATGTTGAGTGGCTCGCCCTCCCGGACAAGGTGGCCGAGGTAGGCCACATCTGCGACCGGATCGCTCTCCAGGGCAGCTGATGTCCGCTTGCCGAGCACGCCGGCCCGGGTCAGGGTGTGCAGCTCGAGCTCATCACCGATCTCCTCCCAGCTGCCGGTCACCTGGAGCGTGGCCGCCCGGGTACCGAGCGCTCCGATCATCACCTCACCGGGCACGATTTCCTCCGCCGAGCCATCGGGCGTTTCCACCGTGTAGGTATCGAGCTCGCCCGGCAGCATCTCCACGGCGATGTAGTCCCCCCTCCTCCAGGTCTCGCGAGGCCGCCGCTCGAACTCCGGCATCGACTGATCGAAATCGGCTATCCGGGTGAGGCTGCCAAGGACGATCTTTCTGTCTTCTGCCATCGGGTTCCTCCGCCTTACCGGACCAGGGGACGGGTAAGGAGCGCGGCCAGCAGGGCCGCCCTCTCGGGCAACTTCTCCACCATGAGGTGCTCGTAGTCAGCGTGGGCGCCGTCACCGACTGCACCGAGGCCGTCCAGGGTCGGTATCACCGTGCTGGTCAGGTTGCCGTCAGATGCCCCGCCTACCGAGGCCTCGCCCAGGACCAGGCCCATCTCCCCGGCGGCCGCGACGGCTTCCTCCCAGAGCAGACCGTTACCCGGCGTCTTCTCCAGGGGCGGGCGCCGGAAGCCCCCCTCGACCTCGATCACGCACTCCTCCTTGGTCGGGGTCAGTCCCAGGATTGCCTCCTCGACCTCCCGGGCATCTTCAGCAGTCTCAACCCGCGTCTCGATCTGGGCCGTTGCCTCCGGTGCCACGACATTTGCCCCCAGGCCACCGTCCACGGTGCCCACGTTGACCGAGATCCCCCTCTCGGGGTCGTTCAGCTCAAACAGTCGCTCGATCTGGCGGGAGGCCTCGAGGATCGCGCTGGTCCCGGCCTCCGGGGCCAGCCCGGCGTGGCTGGCCACCCCCTTTACGGTGAGCGAAAACTGGCCGACGCCCTTGCGGTGGGTCTTCAGCTCTCCCTCCGGCCCGAAGGCCGGCTCGACCACGAAACAGCGAGCGGCCTCCCCGGCTGCCTCCATCGTGTAGCGGCGGGAGTCCGGAGAACCGATCTCCTCGTCGGCGACGATCAGGAAGCTCGGCGCGGCCGGCAGCTCGAGGCCGAGCTCTCCGATCGCCCGGAAGGCAAATAGCGCCTGAGTGAGGCCGCCCTTCATGTCAAAGGTGCCCGGCCCGTGGAGCCGACCGTCGATCTCTTCCACCGGCATCTCGGCGAGGGTCCCAACCGGCCAGACCGTGTCCAGGTGCCCCATGACCAGCTGTCCGGGGCCGCCTCCAGGGAGGTCCGGCATCCGGGCCAGCAGGTGGTCACAGCCATCCCTTCCCTCGAGCCGCTCGACCGTGAACCCGGCCGCGGTAAGGGCGCCGGTCAAAAAGGCCCTCGCGGGCTCCTGGGCCCCGCCGTCCCCGGAGGGGGACTCGATCGCGGCCAGCTCGGCCACCGCAGCGACCATCTCTTCCTGGCGATCCCGGAACCAGTCCAGCAGCCGGTGTGGGTCAACCCGACCTGTCGATCCTTCGGACGTGGCGGTGGTCAAGCCCGGCCGCCTACCGTTTGAAGTCAGCCGGGAAGGGGAAGGCGTTCGTGTCCGATATCCGGGTAAACCTGCCGGGACTGATGTAGGCCAGCAGGGGCTCCTCGACCAGCAGGTCGGCGTCATCTATCTCGGCCGAACGGTGCGCCCCCGGGGCAACCGCGGCAGCCACGATCTCACCGATGATCAGGGAGTTGCTGCCATAACCGTCTACCACCTTGTCGAGGCGACACTCCAACCACAGGTAGGCGTTCTGGACCAGCACCCCGTCGACCTCGCGGGCCGGAAAGGTAGGGATCGCAGCCAGGGTCGGCTTATCACCGTCGGACTCCCGCGGGCCGGCGGCCATCGTCGCCTCGATCTCCTGACCAGGCCGCGGAAAGCTGACCGTGAACTCACCGGTCCGCTGGGCGTTGTTCTGGGTGGCGTGGCTCGGGCTACAGACGAAGCAGAAGTAGTTGTCCCAGCCGACCGGCGTAGCCATGTGCTTGGGCGCCAGGTCGTGGCCACCGTCTTCCTCCATCGTCCCCACCAGGATCAAGGGGGCGACCGTGAAGAAGTTCTCCCAGACCGGCCGCTCGACCGATAGCTCGATCAGTTCGGGACGCCCGTCGCCTTGCTCGGAATCACCCATGTTTCCGTCTCCTTTCGCTTCATAGGGGCCGGTCAGGAGGCATCTGACCACGCCAAAAAACCATATACCCGGTCCCACCTGGGTAGGGCCTGGGCTTTGGAATTTCGGGTTACCTGTCCTCTAGGGTTGGAGGACAAGTGAACCGGGCGGGATCCCTCTCGCCCTTACCGAAAGGGAAGCACAAGTGAGAAGCAAGATTGCCGGAATGCTCCTGGTCGCGATGATCGCCGGGGGTACCCTCGGGGTGAGCGCCTGTGGCAGCTCAAATGACTCGGGATCAAACAGCGTCAATGACGCCGCCAACCAGGCCCAGGACAGCATTGACAACGCCACCCAGGACGCCAAGAACGCCGTCGACCAGGCCAATGACGCGGCCAACCAGGCAAAGGACGCCGTCAACAGCGTCAGCGGCGGTAACGGCAACTAGTCAGTAACCAGAAATTACGCGGAGCCGTTTCGGCCGGGGCCGAGCGCCCCGGCCGGACGCCGCTATCCTCTCCTTGATGGTCGAATCCCATGACAGTGAGGAGCGTCGGCGTGAAGCGGAGCGCCCTGTCGAGGAGGCCGGGGGTGGTGATGCCGAGGGCTTCGAGATGGCCGAGGAGGAACTGCGGCGGGTGGCCGAGGGCATCGAGGACGGCCATGATCCACTCGAAGACAGTGGGTCACCGGAAGAAGACGCCGGCTCGGTCTACTCAGAGGCCGACTCCGAGTACAGCTCGGAACGCCCTGAAGACGACCACGACTGAGTGAATCGGGCGGCTGCTCGCCGCGATCCGGTGCCCCGGAAGCAGGGCAACCGGCCTAGCTGGCTGTGCGGAGCTTCTTGCCGGGGGCAGTGTTGAGCATCGCCTCGATTGCTGCCGGCGTTGCCCAGTAGATGAAGGCCGACCCACCGGTCTTGAGCACTTCCGCCGTACACCTCGCGCCGTCGGCCGGGGAATCCCGGTCAACGGCTATCGCCGCGCCGGATTTCGGCTTGGTCGAGAAGGAAATCTCGAAGCCGAGGTGGGCAAGGCTTTCCTTCACGGAGGCACCGGAGCCCGTCGAGACGTTTCCCTTCCGGTACTGGTTGCGAATTCCGGCTGCCAGTTCAGCCAGAGAATCCGAGTCCCCGCTCCCCTCACACCTGTCCTGGCTCTGGATGATCTGGTAGCCGAGGAAGTCCTTGTTGAGACTCGCGTTTACCTGCGCCAGTCGGTCGGCGAAAACGGAGTAATCCCACCCGGAACGAAACTCGGTCGCAGTCCCTACCCTTGTCTCTGCCGCCCCGGGGTTCTCGGCAATCTGGTTTGCCACCGACTCGACGTCCTTGATCATCCGCTTCAAGGCCACCTCCGGCACATCGCTCCAGGGGACCTTGTTGGCCTCCTCCCAGGTTCCCTTCTCCCAATCCAGAAGAATTGCGTCCAGGCCCTGCTCACCGGCCAGCGCGTACATGTAGCCGGGCTTACCCGGGACCTTCAACAGTCCGTTTAGTGCCATCACCCGGTTGCAGGGAAAACTGGACTTCAGCTCCTGAAAGAGGTTCTCGGCATCCCCGGAACCCATTTTCTTGTACTCGGTGTTGATCAGGAAGATGTCCCGGTTGCGGACTCGGGAACGGAGTGGGTCGGCGGCGAACTGCTTCACCTGGCCCTCGTTGTTCACCCGGAGGATCATCGTGTAGGCGTCATTCCCGCGCCCCTGGGGATTGAGGCCGAAAGGTGGCGCCCCGGGGCAGGAAGCGCTGGTAACGCCGTCGTCTGAGCCTCCGCAGGCAACGGCGATAAATGCAACCACGCCCAGTACGAGCGCCAGGGAGGTCCCTTTTCTTTTCAGGATCGTCATCACAGAGTGGGATCACCCCGGGTACCAGACCTCCACTGCCAGAACCCCCGAAGCGCCGCCAGAGCCTACCGGCCCCGGTCTCAATCATGCGAAACTAGGGGCCTCCCGGAGGGGTGGCAGAGCGGTTGAATGCACCGGTCTTGAAAACCGGCAGGCGTCTTTAGGCGTCTCGAGGGTTCGAATCCCTCCCCCTCCGCTTGTAACCCCAGGGACCCGAACCCGAGAGAATTCAGTTGTTGACGGGGTTCGAATCCCTTTCCCTCCGTTCGTCGATCGCCCGGGCGGA
>JBBAUQ010000052.1:4997-9489 GCA_040398125.1 Solirubrobacterales bacterium
AGTTGTTGACGGGGTTCGAATCCCTTTCCCTCCGTTCGTCGATCGCCCGGGCGGATCACGGGTAGATTGGTCAGATGGCCTACCCGCTCAAGTCCCGGATCTCACTCGCCCTGGTGAAAAAGCAGCTACCTCGGTTGATGACCGCGGACCCGACGGGCGAGCTGCCCGACGGCCTCCACGTCGCGATCGTTGGCTCGGGCTCGCCACTACCCGACGTAAAGCGGGGTAACCCCTGTGCAGCGGTGATCGTCGGCGGGAAGATCTTCCTGGTCGATGCAGGTGAGGGCGCCTCGGAGACGCTGGCCCGGATGCAGCTGGACCCCGGCAGGATCGAAGCGCTCCTGATGACCCACTTCCACTCGGACCACATCGGAGGGCTCGGCTCGGTCAACCTCCAGCGCTGGGTGGCCGACGGCGATCGCCCGGCCCTCCCCGTTATCGGCCCACCGGGAACCGAACGGGTGGTCGATGGCCTGAACGAGGCCTACGCACTGGACCGGGGCTACAGGGTCGACCACCACGGGCCCGACCTGGTCGATCCCCAAACCGGTGCCATGGACGCCCAGGTCTTCACGATCCCGGACGGCCAGGACTCGATGGTCGTGCTCGAGGATGGCGACCTGACGGTCACCGCTTTCGTCGTCCAGCATCCGCCGATCGAGCCCGCACTTGGGTACCGCTTCGACTACCGGGGTCGGAGCGCCGTGATCAGTGGCGACACCAACTACTCACCGACCTTGATCGAGGCCGCCCGAGATGCCGACCTGCTGGTCCACGACGCCCTCTCGACGGAGCTCCTGATGATGGTCTCCGAGGCGGCGGGTGATGCAGGACTTGCCACCCGAAGTCAAATCCTTGCCGACGTTCCCGATTACCACGCAACTGCGCCCGAGGCAGCCGATGCAGCCCGGGAGGCAGGTGTCGGCGCGCTGGCCATCACCCACATAGTGCCACCGCTTCCGCTGAAGGGCCTGGAAGCGATCTTCCTTGCCGACGCCGAAGAGAGGTTCGACGGACCGCTCTGGCTGGCTCGCGATGGTGACCTTTACAGCCTGCCCGCCGAGAGCGACCAGCTCGACCGCTCGAACCTCATGCGGAAGCGGTAACTACGCGTCTCTTGCGAAGACCCCCCTGACCCCTGACCCCGAGTTTCCAAAAGAAGACAGATGGCGATCCCCAACCAGATCCAGCAGTTCATGGCGTAGAAAATCCTCGACCTGGCCCGGATGCTGAAGGACGCAGGCGGTATTCCCGGGTACGGCAATGACGCGAACGACTGGGATCTCTCCGAACCGGACCACCCGAACCCCGAATATCGCACCTAGCCGGTCTTCTGCGAGGCGGCTCTAAGGCTCCGGGCGGTCCGCCAAAATAGTCCCGTGGCAGACGCGGCGGAAAGTCTTGTTGAGGACGAGGCGCAGGGCCTCGAGCAGGTCTTCTCCAACTTCCGGGACCCGAAACAGGAGTGGAGGCGCCTGATCGCCGAATTCGTCGGGACCTTCTTCCTGGTACTGGTCGCCGCCGGCGCCGCGATGGTGGCCAAGGCCTACCCCGGAACGGTCAGCCTTGCCGCCGCAGTTGTCGCCCCGGGGATGATGGTTATGGCGATCATCATGTTCATGGGCAAGGTCTCGGGTGCTCACCTGAACCCGGGGGTCTCGATCGCCTTCGCCCTGAGGGGGGACTTCCCGTGGCAGCGGGTTCCCGGCTACATCGTCGTGCAGATCGCCGGAGCAATCGTCGCGGCTCTGTTGCTCGTCGCCCTGGTCGGTATCTCGGCTTCCAACGGCGGCAGCTACCCCGGTACCAGTACCTCGGATCTGGCGGCCTTCGGTACCGAGGCGATCCTTACCTTCGGCCTGGTCTCGGTGATCCTAGGCACGGCCTCCGGGGCCCAGAACATCGGGATAGTCGGAGCGGTCGGGGTCGGTGCCTACATCGCTCTGGCCGGGCTGTGGGCGGCTCCTCTCTCGGGCGCATCTATGAACTTCGCCCGGACCTTCGGACCCGACCTGGTCGGCGGTGACCTGACCGCGATCTGGGTCTACCTCGCCGGGCCGCTGCTCGGAGCAGTGGCAGCTGTCGGCCTCAGCTTCATCTTGAGGGGCCGGGGCGGTGGCTTCACCGGTTCCCGCGCAGCCCAGGGCACGATCCATACCGAGGTATCCGATCCCGACCCGCCGCTCCCCGGCCAGGCGAAAGACAAACCCCCCGCCTAGGCGTTCCGTCACGGCGGAACTGCCTCAGCCTGCTGCCGGCTTGACCTCTTTGCCGCCCGGCACCAACCGGGAGACCAGGGTGCCAAGCGCGTAGGAGCCGAGGATCAGGAAGACCACTGCCCACGGCACCGAGAGGAAAGAGATCGGGACCGCCAACAGGGCGATGACAACCGGCGAGAGTGAGGAGAGGGCCTCCTTGCGGTACTGGACCCAAGTCGGCTCATCGGCCAACAGGTCATCCCGGTAGGCCACCGTGAGTAGCACCACCTCGAGTGAGCTGATGATCGCCACGGCAACCAAAAAGAGCGAGAGGGCAACGGCGTTGGTGTACTCCCCGAAAGTCCCGGTCGCCACCGGCAAAAGGGCGATGAAGGCAAGGTAGAGCAGCAGGGCGGCGATGTAGCGGCCGTCGATCTCATTCAGGCGGTCGGTGAACTTGTGGTTGGCCCGCCAGTAGAAGGCGACCCAGAAGAAGGTCAGCGCGAAGGCCATCAGGTTGGGGCCCTTGTCCTTGATCGCCGCCCAGAGCGACTGGTCGGTCACCGGGCCGTTTACCTCGGGAACCCCGATGGTCACCGCGGCCAGGGTGATCGATATCGCGAAGATCGCATCAGAAAAGAACACAGCCCGATCAAAGGCGGCACTTCCCTTCCGGTAGCGGGGCGAGTGCCACACCGAACCACCGGCGTGATCCTCCCCTCTGGGCCCGTCTTCGTGAGCCATCGGCCGAAGATACAGGGGTGAGGAGGGTCCGGCGACCACCACCGCGACCCGGGCACTCCAGGTCCAAAAGGTCGGGGAGCCCCCTGATAGAAATACCCGGGTGACGCCTTTCCTGTATCGGCTTGGGGGGTTCTGTGGAAGGCATCCTCTCCCCGTCCTTGCCATCTGGGTCGCGGCCGTCGTAGCCCTCGGGATCGCGGCCGGCACTGCCGGCCTGAAGACGACCAACTCGCCTTCACTCCCCAATACCGGCAGCCAGGAGGCGACCGACCTCCTGGAGAAACGGTTCCCCAGCGAGGCCCAGGGATCCAGTCCGGTCGTGATCAGCTCGGTCGACCGCGGTGCCCTCACCTCTCCTGCCAACCGCAAAGCGATCGACCGCTCGGTCCAGGCAGCAAGGGACTCGCGCTTCGTACTCCAGGCCGAAAGCCCGTTCGAGGCACTCGCCGCGGCAAAGGAGGGGGTCAAGCCCAAGGGTGGCGGCGGGGCGATAAGCCTGAACCGCAAGGTCGCCTTCTACTCGGTGACCTTGAAGGAGCCGGTAACCGACTACACCAACCAGGAAATGGCCAACCTGGCTGACCGGATCAACCGGCCACTCTCCGATGCCGGCCTGCAGAGTGCGGTCGGCGGTGAGATCGGGGCGGTCGCCCAGAGGCCGGCCACCGACACCAGCGAGGCCATCGGCATCGCGGTCGCGATCATCATCTTGTTGATCGCCTTCGGCTCGGTGGTCTCCATGGTGCTGCCGATCCTCACCGCGGTCATCGGCCTCGCCGCATCGAGCAGCCTCGTCCTGTTGGCCTCCCATCTGATCTCGATCCCGACCGTCGGGCCGACCCTCGGGGTGATGATCGGATTGGGGGTCGGGATTGACTACTCACTCTTCATCCTCTCGCGACACCGCGAGCAGGCCGACCAGGGGATGGACCTCAAGGAATCGATCGCCCGCTCGGTCGCCACCTCGGGCGCTGCCGTCACCTTCGCCGGGGGCACGGTGATCATCGCCCTGCTCTCCCTGGCCGTCGCCCAGATCCCGATCATCACCGCGATGGGCTACACCGCAGCGATCGCGGTCATCTGCGCGATCCTCGCCGCCAACACCCTGATGCCGGCGATCCTCGGGCTGCTCGGCCACCGCTTCGACTCCCTCCGTCTGCCGTTCAAGCGATTTCGTCGTCAACCGGCCGCCGCAGCCGACACCGACCACGACCAGACCGGCTGGGCCAGGTGGGCCCGGGCCGTTGCCCGGATGCGGTGGACGGCCGCGATCGCCTCACTCGCCATCTTGTTGATCCTCGCTTTCCCCACCCTTTCGCTCAAGTTCGGCCAGGCCGACACCTCGGAAGGCCCGAGGGATGCCCAGGCGACCAGGGCCTATGACCTCCTGGCCACCGGATTCGGCCCGGGCTCCAACGGCCCGATCCTGGTCGCGATCCGTCTCGACGGCAAACCGGATGACCGGGCCGCCCTTGCCCGACTGACCAAGGCGCTAAAGAGCGAGTCCAACGTCGCCAGTGTCTCCCCGCCGCAACTGAGCCGCAGCGCCA
>JBBAUQ010000053.1:0-9400 GCA_040398125.1 Solirubrobacterales bacterium
GACTCTCTTCCTCCCCGGACAGGAAGATCCGGATCAGATCCGAGAAAGGGGGATAACCGAGCGCCTCCCTCCTGCCTAGCTCGGCCTCGAGAAAGCCGGCCGAGTCGTGGCCGGCAGCGAAACTGATGCTCGAGGCGCCCGGGGCGAGGGTCTGGACCATCACCTTGCCGCCGGCGCTGCCCCGCCCGCTCCTGCCTGCCAGCTGGGTCACCAGGGAAAACGTCCTCTCCTCGGCCCTGAAGTCGGGGAAGCGGAGGGTGGCATCGGCGTCGAGGATCACGCTCAGGGTCACGGCCGGGAAGTCGTGGCCCTTGGCAACCATCTGCGTCCCCACGAGGATTCCGGTCTCGGCGCGTTCGAACTGGCTGAGGATCTCGCCGTGACCCCCGGCCCGAGCCACCGAATCGGCATCGAGCCTGAATACCGGCATCGGATCCATCAGATCGGCCAGCTCACGCTCAACCCGCTCGGTACCGGCCCCACTCTGCGACAGGGTCGTTCCGCCACACTCGGGGCAGGTATTGGGCAGCGGGGCCTCGAAAGCGCAGTGGTGGCAGACCAGGCTGCCGGTCTCGCGGTGCACGATCAACGAGACGTCGCAGTTGGGACAGCCCCAGTGGTACCCGCAGCCTCGACAGGTGAGCCAGGGGGCAAACCCCCGCCGGTTGATCATCACGATCGCCTTCTCACCCTTCTCCCGAACCTCTGCCAGGGCCTCGAGGGTTTCGGGGTGGAAGGAGCCCGCCCGGGGATCGACCTGTCGCATGTCCAGCAGCTCCACCGGTGGTAGGGGGCTGCCGTCGACCCGCTCGGACAGCTCGAGACGCTCGAGCAGGTGCCAGCTTTCCGGTCTGGGGGTGGCCGAGCCGCAAAGCAGGACAGCACGATTGGCCTCGACCCTCCGCCGGGCCACCTCCCGCGCGTCATAGCGTGGATCGGACTCCTGCTTGTAGGAGGGATCGTGTTCTTCGTCGATCACGATCAGGCCGAGATTCTCGAGGGGGGCGAAAACGGCCGATCGGGGCCCGACACAGACAACTGCCTCACCGCTCCGGAGCCTCTGCCATTCGTCGAAACGCTGTCCGGCAGACAGGCCGGAGTGCAGCACCGCGACCCGATCACCTAACCGGGCCTTGAAGCGGGTCACGGCCTGGGGTGTGAGGCCGATCTCGGGAACCAGGACGATCGCCGTACGGCCCCGGGCGAGTGCCTCGGCGACCGCCTTCAGATAGACCTCGGTCTTACCCGAGCCGGTAACCCCGGCGAGAAGCAGCTCGGCGGCCGAGTCGCTGTCCAGGGCGCTCACCACACGCTCCACGGCAGACTGCTGGGCAGCGGTCAGGTCGGGGCTGTCTACCGTGGCACTTCCGACCGATTGCTGCTCTGGTACCCGAAACACCTTTCGCTCTTCCCGTTCGATCAGGCCCCGTTCCTCGAGCCGGCGAAGCGATGCCCCATCGGCCCCGGTCGCCGCCGCAATTGCGCTGCCGCTCAGCTCGCCCTCACCCAGTCGCTCGAGTATCCGGCGCTGCTTCGGTCCCAGTCTGGTCCCGTCGGTGAGTGCCTCACGGCCCAGCGGAGTGATCCGGCTGACCTTCTCCTTCTTCGACCGGCCAACCTGCCGGCCGAGCCCCGTTCCGGGCGGCAGACCGAGGGCAAGGCCACGAGCCGGCGTGCTGCAGTACTCGTCAGCGAGCCAGTACCCGAGCTCGACCAGCTCGGCGGTCGTGCCGCCCTCGAGTATCGCCGTTGGCTCGGCGAGGCGTTCGGGCTCGATCTCAGAGCTCTCGGCGATACCGACGACGAGGCCGGTGATCGTCCTCCGACCGAACGGCACCCGCAGCAAGGTTCCGGGCTTCACCTCCCCGAAATCATCCGGAATCAGGTAGTCGAAGGGGCCCCGCAAGGCACGGGCCGTTGTCAGCGGCTCGACCCGGGCGACAGGCACGTCGATCAAGTTAGAAGAACCCGCGGACGACCTGGCGCAAGGCAGGCCCACGAGTGACTATCCTCGCCCGGTGTCCTTCTCCCCGAAGCCCGGTGAACAGGTCATCTACCGTGCCCATCCTTCCTGGCGGGCGATGATCGGCATCTTCGGGCGCGCCCTGGCCGTCGGGATCCTGGTCGCGGTGTTCTTCCGCCTGATCGGTCTGGCCGAGTACCTGGTCTTCCTCGGAATCCTGGTCCCCTTGCTGGTGGCCTTCCTCTTCGGACTCTCGCGGCGCCTGGGGACCGTCTACACGATCACCAACCAGAGGCTGAACATCCGCAGGGGAACTTTCGCCAGGGAGATCCAAGAGACCCGGCTCGACCGGATCCAGGCCATCGGGGTGGCCCAATCGGCGACCCAGCGCCTGCTGGTGATCGGGGACGTCGTTTTCGACACGGCATCCGAGTCGGTGAACGAACTGGTCTTCGAAGGCGTTGGAGATCCGGAAGGGGTGGTCGAAAGGGCCGACCGGGCCGCCTCGCGTTCGCCCGTCACCTGAGCAACGGCCCGGCTTTCTCCCTCTTTGCGACTTCCGGGATCGCTTCCCTCCGTGCCCTTTCGTACGATCCCGGCGTGTCGGAGCAGGCCGTCAAGGAATCGCTGGGGCTCGAGGAACTCTCGGCCAACACGATTCGCACCCTCGCGATCGATGCGATCGACCGGGCCAACTCGGGCCACCCCGGGGCCGTCATGGCCCTCGCCCCACTGACCGTCAAGCTCTGGCAGGACTACCTGCGGTTCGACCCGGCCGATCCCCTGTGGCCCAATCGGGACCGATTCGTCCTCTCGGCGGGCCATGCCTCGATGCTCCTCTACGCGATCCTCCATCTCGCCGGGGTCAGGCAGGCCGATGCCGAGGGCCGGCCGCTGGACGAGGAAGCGGTCAGCATGGACGAGATCCGAAATTTCCGCCAACTCGGGTCGAAAACCCCGGGTCACCCCGAGTCCGACCTGACGACCGGAGTCGAGACGACGACCGGGCCACTCGGGCAGGGGGTGGCGACCAGCGTCGGTCTGGCCATCGCAGCGGACTGGAAGAGAGCCACCTACGGAGCCGAGATATTCGACTACGACGTCTATGTCATCTGCTCGGATGGCGACCTGATGGAGGGGGTATCCCACGAAGCTGCCTCGATCGCCGGGCACCAGCGCCTGGCAAACCTCTGCTGGCTCTATGACTCCAACCGCATCACGATCGACGGATCGACGGATCTGACCTACACCGAAGACGTCGGGGCACGCTTCGAGGCTTACGGGTGGTCGGTCCAGCACGTCCGGGACGCCAACGACACCGCCGAGATCGGGAGGGCGCTCGATGCCTTCCGTTCCGAGGAGGAAAGACCGACCCTCGTGATCGTCGAGAGCGAGATCGGTTTTGGGTCACCGAACAAGGCCGGTACGGCCGGCGTCCACGGTTCCCCGCTGGGGGCGGATGAGACGAAACTGGCCAAGCGCGAGTACGGGTGGCCCGAGGACTCGGAATTCCTCGTCCCGGATGGCGTCTATGACTACTTCCGCGAGGGCGTGGGTGCCCGCGGTGCCGCCCTCAACGAGGCCTGGCGCCACCGGCTCGATGATGCCGGTGCCGAGGTCAAGCAGGCAATCGAACTAATGGGTGAGCGGGCCCTCCCATCAGGCTGGGACGCCGACATCCCGGAGTTCGATGCCGGTGAGGAGATCGCAACCCGGAAGGCCTCACAGAAGGCGATCCAGGCCATAGCGCCCAAGGTTCCCTGGCTGACCAGTGGTTCGGCCGACCTCACCGGCTCGGCCTCCAGTGGACTCGACGAGGAAGTGTCAGGGACCTTCGGCCCGGCCGACAGGGCCGGACATGGTCTCCACCTCGGAGTTCGCGAGCATGAGTCGGCAGCGCTGTCCAACGGCCTGGCGCTCTCGGACATGAGACCGGTCTGGTCCACCTACCTGATCTTCTCCGACTACGCCCGACCGGCCATCCGACTCTCGGCCTTGATGGAGCTGCCGGTCGTCCACTGGCTAACCCATGACTCGATCGGCCTCGGTGAGGATGGCCCGACCCACCAGCCGATCGAACAGCTCGCCTCCCTCAGGGCGATCCCCAACCTGGATGTGATCAGACCGGCAGATGCCAACGAGACTGCCGAGGCCTGGCGGGTCATCATGAAGGAGACCGAACGGCCGACCGCCCTGGTCCTGACGAGGCAGAACGTGCCGGTCCTAGATCGGCAGCGTTACGCCGCGGCAAGTGGACTGAGTCGGGGCGGCTACGTACTCACCGACCCGGAAGAACGGCCCGAGATACTTCTGATCGCAACCGGGAGCGAGGTCGAACTGGCTGTCGAGGCCCATGAGCAGCTCGCCGACAAGGGTGTCAGCTCGCGGGTCGTCAGCCTGCCCTGCTGGGAGATCTTCGAACGCCAGGACCGGGCCTACCGGGATTCGGTGATCCCGCCCGACATCACGGCCAGGGTGACGATCGAGCAGGCCTCCCCGATGGGCTGGGAGCGATACGCCGGGTCCAACGGCCGCATTCTGGCGATGCGGAGCTTCGGGGCCTCGGCGCCTTTCCGGGACCTCCGTGAGAAGTTTGGCTTCACGACCGAAGCAGTGGTTGAAGCCGCAACCGACGTCCTCCGCCAAGACGCATAGGGGCGCCCGGATTGTCCGCGCCGGAGACAACGTCTGCCTGGCGGAAGTTGGAGGAGAACCGTGCTGCGGTCAGCGGTCGGAACCTGCGCCAGATGTTTGCCGAAGACCGGGACCGCGGCCGCAGGATGGCCCGTGAGGCGGATGGGCTCTACTTCGACTTCTCCAAGAACCTGATCGACGGGGAGACCGTCCCCCTCCTGCTCGAATTGAGCGAGGAGTGCGGCCTGCCGGAGCGCCGTGAGGCGATGTTTCGTGGCGAGGTGGTCAACCCAACAGAGGGTCGCCCGGCCCTGCACGTGGCCCTGAGGATGCCCCCCGAACGGTCACTGGTGATCGACGGTGTCGACGTCGTCCGCGAGGTGCATCGGGTCCTGGCGCGAATGTCGAATTTCTCGGATCGGGTCAGGACCGGCGAGTGGCGCGGGGTGACTGGCCGACCGATCCGCAACGTCGTCAACATCGGGATCGGGGGGTCGGACCTCGGACCGGAAATGGCCTACCGGGCCCTCCGCCACTACGCCGAGACCGACCTCGGCTTCCACTTCGTCTCCAACGTGGACAGCACCGACCTCAGTGAGGCCCTCGAGGGTCTCGACCCGGCCGAGACGCTCTTCGTGGTCTGCTCGAAGACCTTCACCACCCTCGAGACCATGACCAATGCCGGCGCCGCCCGCTCCTGGCTACTCAGCGCCCTCGGGGACGAGAGCGAGGCGGTTGCGCATCACTTCGTCGCAGTCTCGACGAACGCCAAGGCGGTGGCCGAGTTCGGTATCGACCCCGAGAACATGTTCGGCTTCTGGGACTGGGTCGGGGGTCGCTACTCGATGGACTCGGCGATCGGTCTCTCGACCATGCTGGCGATCGGCCCCGATCGATTCCATGACCTGTTGACCGGATTCAACGTGGTCGACGAGCACTTCGCCCATGCTCCGCCAGCTGACAACATCCCGCTCCTCCACGGCCTGCTGGCGGTCTGGTACCGGGACTTCCTCGGAGCCCAGACCCAGGCCGTTCTCCCCTACAGCCAGTATCTCGATCTCTTCCCGGCCTACCTGCAGCAACTGACCATGGAGTCGAACGGCAAGCGGGTCGACCTCTCGGGCCGACCGGTCGAGGTCGATACCGGGGCGATCTGGTGGGGTGCCGCCGGGACCAACGGTCAACACTCTTTCTTTCAGCTCCTGCACCAGGGAACCGCCCTGGTCCCGGCCGACTTCATCCTGGTCGCACGGTCACTCGATCCCATCGGGTCGCAACAGGACCTCCTGGTGGCGAACCTGCTGGCCCAGACGGAGGCCCTTGCCTTCGGCCGAACGGCTGAGGAAGCACGCAGCCAGGGCGTAGCCGAGGACCTCTTGCCACACCGGACCTTCCCCGGAAACCGGCCGAGCACGACCCTGATGGTGGACGTGGTCAGCCCGCGCTCACTCGGCTCCCTGGTCGCCCTCTACGAGCACTCCGTCTTCGTTCAGGCAGCGATCTGGGGGATCAACCCATTTGACCAGTGGGGCGTCGAGCTCGGCAAGCAGCTGGCCCTCGACATCTTGCCGGCCCTCTCCTCCACCTCTGATCCAGGCCGTGACAGCTCGACCAATGCCCTGATTGAGCGTTACCGGGAAGAACGAGCTCCGTAGGGCCGGCTAATCCAGCCCGGCCGCAGCCGCGAGCTCCTCGGCCCGGTCGGTTCGCTCCCAGGTGAAGTTCTCGCCATCCCGCCCGAAGTGACCGTAGGTCGCGGTCTCGAGGTAGATCGGCCGGTGCAGGTCCAGGTATTCACGGAAGGCGGCCGGTCGCAGGTCGAAGACCTGGTCGACCAGCTTGGCTATCTGGCTGTCGGGCAGTCGGCCGGTGCCGAATGTCTCGACCATGATCGAGAGCGGCCGGGCCACCCCGATCGCGTAGGCAACCTGCACCTCACAACGTTCGGCGAGGCCGGCTGCCACCACGTTCTTGGCCACGTAGCGCGCGGCGTAGGCAGCCGAACGATCTACCTTGGACGGGTCCTTGCCCGAGAAGGCTCCGCCACCGTGCCGTGCAGCCCCGCCGTAGGTGTCGACGATGATCTTCCTGCCGGTCAGACCGGCATCCCCCACCGGCCCACCGATCACGAAGACCCCGGTCGGGTTGATCAGGAGTGACTCATAAAGGGCGTTCTCATCCAGCAACTCGCCGTAGTCACCCGAGAGGACCGGGAGGATCACGGTCTCCCAGAGGTCCGGTCTGATCTTGGTCTCACTGTCGATCCCCTCAGCGTGCTGGGTCGAGATCAAGACCCGCTCCACCCCGACCGGGCGGCCCTGGGCGTACTTGACCGTGACCTGGGTCTTGCCGTCAGGCCTCAGGTAATCGAGCGTGCCGTCCTTGCGGACCTCGGCGAGCCGCTCGGAGAGCCGATGGGCGATCTGGATCGGGGTCGGCATGAGCGCCTCGGTCTCGGTCGTCGCGTAGCCGAACATCATGCCCTGGTCGCCGGCACCGTAGATGTCGAAATCATCTGATGAGTCGCCGACCCTGGTCTCGATCCCCTGGTCAACCCCCTGGGCGATGTCGGGCGACTGCTTGTCGAGGGCGACCAGTACGGCGATGCTGTTCCCGTCATAGCCGTATTCACCGCTGTCGTAGCCGATGCCACAGACCGTCTCCCTGACGATCTCGGGTATGTCGAGCGATGCAGTCGTGGTCAACTCACCGGACACGACCGCCATGCCGGTGTTGACCAGCGTCTCACAGGCAACTCGTGATTCGGGGTCCTGGGAAAGGCACTCGTCGAGCACCGCGTCCGAGATCTGGTCGGCGATCTTGTCGGGGTGGCCTTCGGTGACCGATTCCGAGGTGAAGACGAACTCTCCCTCGGCGAGGTCGAGCGGTTGGCTCATCGTGATGCCTTTCTGATTTCAGCGGAGATCATGGGGGAAATCCGTGCCGACCGATCCGGGCGGCCTGGATACCAAGCCGGGAGATTATTCACCTAGCCGCGCGAACGCTTCCGGGCGGGGAAGTCGAGGATCAGCGGTACGCCCTCGAGGGCGTATTCATCCCTCATGCGATTCTCCAGCCAGAAGGCCCAGTCCCGGTTGATCAGGCGCCGGTCGTTGACCTGAATCGCGAAGCGGGGCGGGGATTCACCGATCTGGGCTCCGTAGAGGAGCTTCAACCTGCGCCCCCGCTTCGAGGGGGGCGGGCGCTCGGCCGAGGCATGTCCGAGGAAGCGGTTCAGTTCCGGGGTGGGGATCCTCCGGGCAGCCCGCTCCGCAAGTTCGATCGCCCGGGGCAGGATCGCCTCAACGTTCCTGCCGGTGAGCGCAGAGCAGGTCATGACCTCGGGCCTCAGCCGCATCTTCCGCGTGATGCGAGCCCGGGCATCTTCGAGATCGGTCTCGCCGACGTCCCACTTGTTGAGCAGGAAGAGGGTTGCGCAACCGGCCTTCATGGCCTTCTCACCTGCCTTGAGGTCCTCGGCGCTTACCCCTTCCGAGGAGTCACAGACGACCAGGGCCACGTCGGCCCGTTCGATTGCCCTCTCCGAGCGAAGCTGGGCGTAGTGCTCGATGCTGCCGGCCGTCTTTCCCCTTCGCCTCAGACCGGCCGTATCGATCAGCGTCACCTGATGGCCATCGACGACGATCTCGGTATCGATCGAGTCCCGTGTGGTCCCCGGTCCCTCGGCCACGATCACTCGCTCTTCGCCAAGGATCCTGTTGACGAGGGATGACTTGCCGACGTTCGGTCGCCCGATCACGGCAACCCTGACCGAGTCCGGACGGTCCGGCACCTCGGCGCCACCGATCAGCTCGACGACGCGATCCAACAGCTCTCCTGTCCCGAGGCCGTGGGTGGCCGAAACCGGCAAGGGGTCGCCCAGTCCCAGTCCATGGAAGTCGGCAGCGAGGTACCCCTCGGCAGGCGTGTCGAGCTTGTTGACCACCACGAGGACCGGGACCTCGGAACGCATCAGGCTCCGTGCGAGGTCGGCCTCCCCGGTCCGGATCCCGGCGCCGGCGTCGACCACAAACACGATCGCCTGGGCCTCCCCCATCCCGATCGTCGCCTGCCGCTGGACGTCACGAGCCATCTCACTCTCGTCGGCCAAGTCTATCCCGCCAGTATCCAACAGGTCGAACCGGACCCCGTTCCACTCACAACCGATCCGCTTGCGGTCCCGGGTGACCCCTGGCTCGCCGTGCTCCACCGCTTCCCTGCCCCCGGCGAGGCGATTCACCAGGGTGCTCTTGCCGACGTTCGGGTAGCCGACGACGGCGACTGTCGGGCCGCCACTCACGGTGCGAATAGGCCGCGCTCGCCAGCCAGGGAAACCAACTGGTCGATCACCTGGTCGAGATCGAGGTCGGTGGTATCGACGGTGATCGCATCGTCGGCCTGCCTCAACGCCCCGTGGGAGCGATCCTGATCCCTCCGATCACGTTCTTCCTGCTCGGCGAGGACGGTCTCGGTCTCGAGCCCCATCTCACGGGCCCGACGAGCGGCACGAACTTCAGGGCTGGCCGTGAGGAAAACCTTCAACGGGGAATCCGGGCTGACCACGGTGCCGATGTCACGACCCTCGGCCACGAAGCGGCCGTCGGCCAGCAGGGACCGCTGGAGAGCCACCAGGACCTCCCTCGTCTCGGGATGGACCGAGACCCTGGAGGCAACCTCGGTCACTTCGGGAGTCCGGATCTCGGCGCTGACATCGCGACCGTCGAGCAGGACCGCACCGTCACGGAATTCGATCGAGACTCCCTCGGCAAGGGCAGTCACGGCCCCGGAATCATCCGGGGATAC
>JBBAUQ010000054.1:0-6807 GCA_040398125.1 Solirubrobacterales bacterium
TGATCGAGGCCTCGACGTCCGCCGGCGCGACCATCATCAGGTCGGCCAGCTCGTCGATCACGCAGAGGATGTGGGGCAGCGTGGCCCCGCCGGAGGCCAACTGATGGGCGTTGTAGTCGGCGATGTTGCGGGTCCTGGCCTCCCGCATCAGCTCATAACGCGTTTCCATCTCGGCGATCAGGTTGCTGAGGACGTTTGCCGCCAGCTTGGGATTGGTTACGACCGGTGTCAGCAGGTGCGGAACGCTCTCGTAGTGGTTCAACTCGACCTGCTTGGGGTCGACCAGAACCAGCCTCACGTCGTTCGGCGAGGAATGCATCAGGATCGAGGAGAGGATCGCGTTGACACAGCCCGACTTGCCCGACCCGGTCGTACCTGCGACCAGGACGTGGGGCATGCTCGCCAGGTCGGTACAGACCGGTTTTCCATCGATCCCCTTTCCGAGCCAGGCGAGCAACGGCGAGGAGCCCTCTCCGGGGCGGTCATAGATCTCACCCAGCCTGACCATCCGCCGGCTGGCGTTGGGGACCTCGACCCCAACTGCCTGCTTCCCGGGAATCGGGGCCAGGATTCTGATGTCGGTGGAGGCGAGCGCATAGGCCAGGTCGTTGGAAAGCTCCGTCACCTTCTTGACCTTGGTGCCCGGGGCGAGTTGGAGCTCATACCGCGACACGTGGGGCCCGGTGACCACGCCGACGACCTTTGCCTCAACCCCGAAGTGTCCAAGGGTCTCGACCAGCTTGCGGGCGAGGTCCTCCTGCTCATCGGCCCTTGGGCCGGCCTCCTTCTTGCTTCTGGCAAGCACCTTCCTCGGTGTAGCGACGTATCTCTGTCCGCTTGCCACGGTGGCCCCCCTCGTCTCACCCATCGGGGTGAGTGGCAACTGGGCCTCGCCCCGGTCCTCGGGGACCTCGGTCCCGGCACCGGACTCGGCTTCATCGGCCAGGAGTTCGGTTTCATCCGCCGGATCCGCTGAGGGCTCGCCCGGAAACTCGTCGAGCGCGTCGAACTGATCGGTATCACCGTCCCCGGCCCAGACGACGGGACCCTCGGCGCCTGCGTCATCTTCGACACTCGCGAGATCGCGAGTGACGTCATCGCTACGGCCAAGTCCGACCAGGCGATCGAGGGAGGCGAGGAAATCACCTCTGCCTAGCTTGGCCGTCATCCCGCCAGTTGCACCTCGCACGCGAGAGACGCCGGTCCGGCCCCCGGCTAGCACCCCGGCGAGCGTTGCCCCGGTGAGCAGTAGGAGACCGGCGACGACAGAAACCAGGCCGATCAGGTGCGCGCCAACCGGCTGGAAGAGCGTTGCCGTCACCCAGTAGAGGGATTCTCCGAGGAGCCCCCCGTGGTCGGGATACCAGGTGGGGTCGAAGAACCCGTCAGAGGCAGACCTGCCGTCGAGGAGTCCGAGCGTCCCCCCTGCCAGGGTCAGGAGGAGGCCGAGGGCAAGTAGTGAAAGCCCAGGCCAGACCGGCCGGCTCGAGGGAAGGTCGGGGTGGAAGACCAGCACTACGGCGATCCCGCCCAGTACGAGGGGCACCAGGTACCGGAAGACGCCCAGGAGGTGGGCCAGCCCATCACCGACAGCGCTGCCGAGGCGGCCGCCGTCAAACCCGAAGTAGAGGATGAAGCAGAAATAGATCGCGAGGGCCCCGAGTGCCAGCCCGATCAGGTCCAGGCTTCGCTGGTCCAGCTTTCCACCGGCCCAACCAAAGCCTGGAAAACGGGAGGTTTTTCGCGCACGGGCTCGCTTCTTGGCCATCGTCTGACTATTTCGCGAGATCCGGTGCCATCCCTTCCAAAAACGGCTCTTTGAGCGGATAAACAGGGATCGAGCTGGCATGCCGACTAGACTGGCGGTATGGAGACGGTCGGACAGGCCGAGGGCGGGCGCATCCTCGTAGTCGAAGATGACGAGGACATCGTTGATGTGCTCCGCCGGACCCTGAGGGCCGAGGGTTACGAAGTCGATGCGGTCGGAGATGGGCCGGAGGCGCTCGAGAGGGCCGGGCATTTCGTACCCGACCTGGTCGTCCTGGACCTGGGCCTTCCCGGAATGGACGGAGTCGAGGTCTGCCAGAGACTCAGGCAGGAGGGCGACGTCCCGGTCCTCATGTTGACCGCCAGAACGGAAACGGGAGACATGGTCGAGGGGCTCGACAGCGGTGCAGACGACTACCTGACCAAACCCTTCGAGCGAGCCGAACTACTGGCCCGTATCCGGGCACTCCTGAGGCGGCGCCCGCCAAGGGGTTCGGCGATGCTGGTAGTCGGTGACCTGCAGTTGAACCCCGACGCACGGGAGGTCCGTCGCGGGGACCGTGAGATCGAGCTCACCAAACGTGAATTCGAGCTGCTCGAGTACCTGATGAGGAACGAGCGTCTCGTCGTATCCCGAGAGCGCCTCCTGGAGGAGGTCTGGGGGTACGACCCGCTCGATGACACCAACACGATCGATGTGTTCATCTCCAATCTCCGCCGGAAGCTCGAGGGGGACGGTGAGTCCCGAATGCTGCACACCAAGCGTGGCGCCGGTTACCTGCTGAAGGCCTGAAGACGGGATGTTCGACCGGGTCCGTGAGAGTCCCTACTGGCCGAGCAGGTGGCCGATCCGGTGGAAACTCACCACCGTCTCGGCCGGCCTGACCTTCGCGATACTCGTTTTCTTCGGCGTGGCCCTCGGCCAGTACACGGCCGAGCAGCTCCGCCAGAACTTCGCGGAAGAGACCAGCCGCGAGGCCGAACAGCTGGCAGATCTCGTCGAGAGCGAAGGGATTCTCACTCCCGGGGCCCCGAGTACGGCCCTGATCGAGATACTCGACCAGCGTCCCGACGGCGCCGACCTGACACTGACCGCCAACGGTGAGAGGTTCGCCCACCCCGAATCGGCCTATCTCGGGCCCCTGAACTCCTCCCAGATCACGAACTTTGGCAGTTTCCAAGTGGCCTCAGTCGAGGTCGAGTCGATCATCTCGCCGGGCCAGCCGGTCGCGATCCTCCGTTACGGAAGGGACACCCGGCCGCTCGATACCCGGATCAGCGACCTCTGGCTCTCGATCCTCGCCGGGATCCTCGGGGCCACCCTTCTCGCCGGACTTGCCGGGATCGTTCTTTCCCGCAGGGCGATGCGACCGGTCGCCAACCTGACCTCGGCCGCTCGCGGGGTGGCCAAGACGAGGGATCCGTCCGTTGCGCTCGAGGAGCCCGCCGCCGACGACGAGGTGGCCGAGCTGACCATGACGCTCAACGAAATGCTGGCCGAGCTGGCCCTGTCACGACGGGAGCGAATGGACTCCCTTGATCGTCAGCGGGAATTCATCGCCGATGCATCGCATGAGCTCAGGACTCCTCTGACCAGCGTCATGGCCAACCTCGAACTGCTGGAGGATGAGGCTGCCAGGGGGGTCGCAGCCGACCGTGAAGCCGTCGAGTCAGCCCTCCGTTCCGGCAGGAGGATGAAACGGCTGGTGGCCGACCTCCAGATCCTGGCCAGAACCGACTCGGGCCGAAGTCCGACCATGGGCCCCTGTGACCTCGCCGAGATCGCCGACTCGGTCGTTGCCGAAGTCGAACCGTTGGCACCGGAACACACGATCAAGCAGCTCGGCGAGGACTCGGTCCTGATCGAGGGGTCCCGCGATGATCTCCACCGGCTGATGCTCAACCTGGTCGAGAACGCCGTCAAGCACACCCCGTCGGGAACGACGGTGAAGGTGAGCGTCGCTACGGATGGCTCGGGCTCCGAGGCAGTCATCGAAGTCAGTGATGACGGACCCGGCATTCCCGACCAGCTGCTTCCGAGGATCTTCGACCGGTTCGTCAGCAACGGCGCCTCGGCGGACCGCTCCGGCAGCTCCAGCACGGGTCTCGGCCTGGCAATAGTCCAGGCGGTCGCCCGGGAACACGGCGGGCAGGCGGTCGCCGGTGCTTCCCCAGATGGTGGCGCCGCCTTCTCGGTCCGCCTTCCCCTCAGGCCCGGGACAGATGCTGCCCCTGAGGAAAGGGCCGGCATGGTGCCTGGCTTTAGGGACCATTAAGGATCACTTCCTAGATTCCCAACTGGACGAGACACACGGGCCTGCCGGGGGTCTCCCCCAATTACCCCGGCAGGCTCACCCTTTAAGGGCCGCCGGGCTCCCCCTCCCCCAAGAGGGCCCGGCGGTCCTTATTTTTTAGACCTCTATTACGACCGGGACCACCATCGGCCGCTGCTTGATCCGGCGATGGATGAAGCCGGCCACACGATCGTGGAGATCGGTCTGGATCAGTTCGATGTCACGAACCCCGTCCTCGACTGAGGTCTGGAGGGATTCCTCGACTATGTCGACCACCTCATCGGTGAGGCCCGGTTCATCCTGGGCACCGCTCACGCCTCGATAGATCACCTCGGGGTCGGCGATCAGCACACCGTCCTCGGCCGCGATCGTCGCAACGACCACGCAGATGCCGTCAGACGAGATGGTTCGGCGATCTCGAAGCGAGGCGTCGTTCGGGTCGGCGAGTTCGATCCCGTCGAGCAGGAAGATTCCGGACTGGACCTCCTCCCCGAACTCGGCTCCGTCCGGCCCGACCTCAAGGGGCAGGCCGTTTCGACCGCGGAAGATGTTCTCGGACTCGATACCGACCGACTCCGCGATTTCGGCATGGAGGCGGATGCGTTGAAAATCGCCGTGGACCGGCAGGACGTACTGTGGCCTGGTCAGGTTGAGCATCGTCTTGATCTCCTCGACCGATCCATGTCCCGAGGCGTGGATCGGGGCGTCCTTCGGGGTGATCACCCTCGCTCCAAGTTCATAGATCCGATCGATGGTCTCGTTGACGGCCCGCTCGTTGCCCGGAACGGGCGTCGCCGAAAAGACCACGGTGTCCCCTGAGTGGAGCTCTACGTCCCGGTGGTCGCTGTTTGCCATTCGGCGCAAGGCCGAGAGTGGCTCTCCCTGGGATCCGGTGGAAAGGATGACTACCTTCTCATCGGGAAAGTCGTCTATCTCCGAGGGCTGGATGATCGTGCCCTCCGGGGCGCCGGCCATTCCCAGGTTGGAGGCGATATTGAAGTTCTTCCGCATCGATCTCCCGACGATCGCCACCTTGCGGTTGAGCGCGACCGCCGCGTCGACCACCTGCTGGACGCGGTGGATGTTGGAGGCGAAGGAAGTGACGATGATTCGCCCCTCACAGCCCCTGAAGGTCTCTAAGAGGGCCGGTCCGACCGCCGACTCCGAAGTCGTGGTCCCGGGGCGGTCGGCATTCGTCGAGTCGCCGCACAGCAGGAGGAGGCCCTCCTCGCCAAGCCTGGCCAGTCGGGCCATGTCGGCCGGGCGACCGTCCACCGGAGTCTGATCGAACTTGTAGTCCCCGGTGAAGAAGACCTTCCCGGGCGGCGCGCCGATGATCACACCTCGCATGTCCGGTATCGAGTGGGCGAGGTGGACGAGTTCGATCTCGAACGGTCCGGCCTGCACCGTCTCACCGGCCGGCAGATCACGCAGAGGCGCCTCGCCGAGTTTGTGCTCATCGAGCTTCGAGCGAACCATCGCCGTTGTGAGAGTCCCCCCGAAGATCGCCTTCGGCATTCCGATCTCCCTGAGGACCCACGGCAGCGCCCCGACATGGTCTTCATGTCCGTGGGTCAGGACGATGGCTTCGATGTCATCCTCCCTGCCGTAGAGGTAGCTGAAATCGGGAAGCACTAGGTCGATTCCGAGCATGTCGGGGGTCGGGAACATCAGGCCGGTGTCGACGATCACGATCCGGCCGTCGTACTCGACCACGGTCATGTTCTTGCCGATCTCCCCGAGCCCACCGAGGGGGATGATTCTGAGCGGCTCGGTCATGGGAAAACGACCCCGGCTTGACGTAGCAAGCCCTCGAGCTGCTCCCTCTCCTGTCCACTCGCCTCGACCAGGGGCAGCCGCACCACGCCTGAGCAAAGGCCGGCCATCTCGAGTGCCGCCTTGAGGGGAATGGGGTTGACCGTCACCGACATCGCCTCGTAGGCCGGACCGAGCTCCCGATCGAGTGCCTCGGCCTTTTCCAGCTCCCCGGCGTCGAACAGGTCCCTGATCACGGCCATCCTCTCCCCGACCAGGTGGGATGCGACCAGGATTCCGCCGACGCCACCGACCTTGAGGGCCTGCAGGAAGGCCGAGTCGTTGCCCGCGAGGAGTTCGAGCCCCTCGATGGGAGCGATCTGGTCGTCATTTGCCTGCTTGACGGCGACCACTGACGGGATCTCAGCGAGTTCGGCCAGGAAATCGGGTTCGAGGTTCACCACTACCCGTGCCGGAATGTTGTAAAGGATGATCGGGATCTCGGGGGAAGCCTCGGCTACTGCCTCGTAGTGGGCCCGCACACCGGCCCTGTTGGGCTTGTTGTAATAAGGCGTCACGACAAGTGCTCCGTGGGCACCGGCGCCGTGAGCAGCTCTGGTCAAGGCGGCCGTGTGCCGGGTGTCATTCGACCCGGTGCCCAGGACGACCGGGACCTCATCACCGACCTCGGCGAGGACGGCCTCGAGCAGGCGGAGCTTCTCGTTGTCATCGAGAGTCGGTGACTCACCGGTCGTCCCGGCGATCACCAGGCCCTCGGTGCCGTGATCGACGAGATACCGGGCCAGCCTCGCCGATGCCGGTTCGTCCAGCTCGAGATCCTCACTGAAGACCGTAGCCATGGCCGTGACCACCCCACGCAGCGGGTTGCCGACCATTACGCGCTTCCCTCCGGAGAGCTCGGCCTACCGACCGGCCCTGCCTTCCAGGGCAGGCCACCTTCGAGCTGGCACGAGATCCTGACCAGCAAGTC
>JBBAUQ010000054.1:6817-9232 GCA_040398125.1 Solirubrobacterales bacterium
ATCGGGGCAACGAACTGGATCCCGATGGGTAGCCCGGCACTGCTTTCACCGAGCGGAAGCGAGATCGCCGGTTGGCCCGTCGCATTGAAAAGTCCGGTGAAGGTCGCGAAACGTCGCGCCGTGAGCATCGCCTCCATCGGATCCGGTCCGGAATCGTCGTAACTACCGAGCAGCTGCGGGATGTCGGTAAGCGTCGGAGTCATGATGAGGTCGATCCCTCCGGCGTAGAGCCCGGCGACGAATCGCGAGAGGAGCTGGTGGCGGTTGATCGCGTGGAGGTAGTCCGCCCCACTCTCACGCCGTCCCTGCTCAATCAGTGCCCAGGTGAGCGGCTCGACGTCATCGCTGGTCAGGGGGCGGGACAGGATGACCTCGACGGTGGCCGCATTCTCGGCCACGCCGGCTGCCCACCTGGTGATAAAGGTCTGGTAGAGCTCCTCTTCCTGGCCGGTCAGCGGGAGCTCGGGACGGACGATCTGGTGTCCGAGGGATTCGAGCCCCCGGGCGACCGCCTCGACCTGCTGCACGACCTCTTCATTCACCGGATCCCCGGTCATCGACTCGGTCAGGAGGGCGATCGTCAGCTTGCCCGGATCGCGATTGAGCTCTTCAACGTAGGGCCGCTCTGGCGGGGGTGCGGCGTAGGGGTCGCCTGGCTCGGGACCCTGGACGTGGTCCAGCATGCGAGCTACATCCCTGACCGACCGTGCGAGGACGAACTCGGAGACCAGGCCGGACATGGAGTCCCCGACGTACGGGGCCTGCGAGACCCGTGCCCGACTCGGCTTCAGTCCCACCAGACCGCAGGCACTTGCCGGGATCCGGATCGACCCGCCCCCGTCATTGCCATGGGCGATCGGGACTATCCCTGCCGCCACGGCCGCTGCCGAGCCACCGCTCGACCCGCCAGGGCTTCGGTCCCCGTCCCAGGGGTTCCGGGTCGCCCCGAAGGCGACCGGCTCTGTCGTCGGAAGGATTCCGAACTCCGGGGTGTTTGTCTTTCCGATCGTGATCAAGCCGGCCGAAACGAACTTGAGGCCGAGCGTTGTATCGAGAGGAGCCTGCATCCCGATCTCCTTCAGCACCCGGTTTCCGACGCAGAGTGGCTGTCCAGCCAGGCAGGCACCGATGTCCTTGAAGAGGAAGGGAACGCCCCTGAATCCGCCATCGGGGATCTCACCCTCAGTGGCAGCCAGACCTTCCTCATAGAGCTCATGGATGATCGCGTTGAGTTCGGGATTGACCTCCTCGGCTCGCTCGATCGCGAGTTCGACGAGCTCCCTGGGACTCACTTCACCGCTGGCCACCAGCTCGGCCTGTCCGGTGGCGTCGAGTGCGAGAATCTCGTTCAAAGCATCACCCCTTGTTGACCGACGACGGGTCGGAATTGGAACCGAGCGGGTTCATCCGGCATCCTCGAAGAGCAGCGTCTCGAGGCCGACGGTGAACTTGTCTGGAAGATCACGGACGCGGTCGATGGCCAGCAGGACGCCCGGCATGAACGAGGTGCGGTCGAGACTGTCATGTCGGAGGGTCAAGGTCTGTCCGGTATCCCCGAAGATCACTTCCTGGTGTGCGACCAGCCCGGGTAGCCTGATCGAGCTGATCGGATCCCGGACGTTGCCGCCCGCCGCCTCGATCAGGTCCCTGGTGCGAAGGGCAGTTCCCGACGGCCGATCGACCTTGGCCTCGTGGTGGTACTCGATGATTTCGCAGTCCGGCATGTAGCCGGCCACCTCACTGGCCAATCTCATCAAGAGGACGGCGCCGAGGGCGAAGTTGGGCGCGTAGAAGCAGTTCGTTCCGCTGCTCTCGGCTGCATCACGGAGCTGCTGGACATCGAAGCCAGTTGCCCCTACGACGGTCGCAACGCTGGCCCCGAGGGCTTCCTCGGCATTGGGCAGAACGGTATCGGGCGTGCTGAAGTCGACCAGCACATCGAGCTCGGGAAGGATGTCGGTGAGCGTTGAATCGAGCTGGGGATCGGCCCGGCCGACGAGCTCCATCCCGTCGGCTGCCTCGACCGCTTCGCAGACAGTGGTCCCCATGCGGCCGGCCGCTCCACTCACCCCGACCCGGATCATGCTGCGAGAGCCCCGTTGACCAGGCCCGAGGATCGCTTGAAGAGCTCCTCATCGCGACCGACGCAGGCCGAGGAGATCCTCCCGGGCTCGAACAGCTCCTCGGCAAGGCTTTTCACTTCCTCGGCAGACACAGCCTCAACCTTGGCGAGAATTTCATCCAGGGTCAAGAGGGGCAGGTCGTGTAGCACGGCTCGCCCAAGGCGATTCATCCGGGCGATGTTGGCCTCCTCGCTCAACACCAACCTCCCCTTGACGTTTTCCCGGGCCCGCAGCAGCTCATCGGGCGTCACCGATTCGGTTCGGATCCGGTCCAGTTCCCTGCCGATCAGCT
>JBBAUQ010000055.1:0-9207 GCA_040398125.1 Solirubrobacterales bacterium
GGCGGATCTGGACAAGGCGGATGTCACCGGAAAGCTCGCGCTCAAAGAGGCCCTTGGCGAAGTCGAGAAGGAACGGGATGACCTCAAACGGTCCCTCGAAACCAAGGACACCGAGAAAGAACTACTCGAGACGACGCTCAAAGAGAAGTACGAGACCCAGATCAAGGACCGTGACGACGCTATCGAGCGCCTGAAGGACATGAAGGCAAAGCTGTCGACCAAGATGGTCGGCGAGTCGCTCGAGCAGCACTGCGAGGTCGAGTTCAACAAGATCCGGGCGGGTGCTTTCCCGAACGCCGATTTCGCCAAAGACAACGACGCAAGTGACGGCACCAAAGGCGACTTCATCTTCCGTGAGTCCGACGACGATGGCACCGAGTTCGTCTCGATCATGTTTGAGATGAAGAACGAGCTCGACGGGGGCTCGAACAAGAAGAAGAACGAGGACTTCTTCAAGAAGCTGGACGAAGACCGGACCAAAAAGGGTTGCGAGTACGCCGTACTGGTCTCGCTGCTGGAGCCCGAGAACGAGCTCTACAACGCCGGCATCGTCGACGTTTCACATCTGTACCCGAGGATGTACGTAGTCCGGCCGCAGTTCTTCATCCCGATGATCACGCTGATCCGCAACGAGGCCTACAAGACCCTGACGCTCAAGTCAGAGCTGGCCCTCGTCAAGGCACAGAACGTCGATGTCACAAAATTCGAGGAAAAGCTCGAGACCTTCAAGGACGGCTTCTCGCGCAACTACGAGCTGGCTTCGCGCCAGTTCGAGGATGCGATCAAAGAGATCGACAAGTCGATTAGGAATCTGGAAAAGACCAAGACATTCCTTCTCAAGTCTGCGAACAATCTCCGTCTGGCCAACGACAAGGCTCAGGAAATGACAGTCAAGAAACTCACCCGCGGCAATCCGACGATGACCGAAAAGTTCGAGGAACTTTCCGACTAGTCGATCCCATGCTCGAGGGCCGTCTTGACCTGGGCGTCCAGGGCGTTCAGGCGGTAGAGGGCGATCGCCTCGGCCGAGGGAAAGGCTCGCAGCCGCAGGGCATCGGTGCCGTGGTGGCACATCACTACCGAGAGCAGCGCGTCACCGAGTTCATCGGGTAGGTCGGCCGAGGCCGCGGTGATCAGCTCTGCCCCGATCTGGAGGTGGCCGAGCCGACGGCCGCGGTCACTCAGTCCGATCTCGGCCCCGTAGGTGAACTCACCGGTCTTGCCGATGTCATGGACCAGGGCAGCGGCCATCAGGAGGTCGGAATTCAACTTCGGGTGGAGGGTGCAGGTCTCGGTGACCAGCGTCCCGACCGCGACGGTGTGCTCGATCAGCCCACCGAGGTAAGCGTGGTGGCCGGCTCGAGTACAGGGAGCGATACGGAACTCGGTCGCCGTCTCGCCCTCGAACAGCAACCGGTCGACAACGCTCCTGAGCCCCGGGTTGTGGACCTCACGGGCGAGGTGCTCGAGGAATCCCGCGAGTTCCTCGAGGCTGCGGTAGGCGGTCGGCAGGAAGGCCCGCGGATCGATCGTGGCCGGATCGACCCGGCGCACGTCAGCCAGCTCGAGGTTCAGCTTGCCCCTGAACTGCTCGACCCGGCCGTCGACCTCGACCACGTCACCACGGTCGAAGGTCAGTCCGACCCGGTCTGCATCACGGAACAGCCGGGCCGGAATGGAACCGGTCCGGTCACTCAGCTCCAGGGCCAGGTAGGCCGAGCCGTTCCGGGAGACGAGGCGGTCCTTGCGGGCGCAGGCGTATGTGCCGGTAAAGGCCCGGCCGGCAGTCAGCTCGGAGATCCGGGGACCGGCTGCCTCGACGCTTTCGGAAACGACCTCTGCCACGTGAACATCCTTACCGAAACGGCAGACAGGCTCCATCGACTAGGGTGGTTCAGATGGAGCACCTGAAGTGGGACAGGCGCCCACCCTCGCTCAGGAAACCTGTGTTGGTCTGCTCGTTCAGTGGCTGGAACGATGCCGCCTCCTCAGCCTCGACGGCGATCACCACGCTGGCCGACTCACTGCCGGTCGAACGGGTCGCCTCGATCGACCCGGAAGACTTCTTCGACTTCCAGACGACCCGCCCGATGATCTCGGTGAGCGACGGGGTCCACCGCCGGATCGAGTGGCCGGCCAACGAGATCTTCGTCGGCCGGTCTGAGGCGGCCGACCGGGATGTCGTACTGCTAAACGGCACCGAACCCGGCCTCAAGTGGCGGACCTTCTCCGAGACCGTGGTCGAGGCCGCCCGTGAGCTCGGGGTCGAGTCGGTCGTCGTCCTCGGTGCCCTGATCGCCGAGGTGGCCCACACCATGCCGGTGCCGATCACCGGGGTCGCCTCGGACCCCGAACTGGCCGAGGGCCTGGACCTCGAGAAGGCCAACTACGAGGGGCCGACCGGGATAGTCGGGATCCTGCTCGAGTACTGCCGACGCGAGGGTTTGCCCTCGCTCTCGCTATGGGCAGCGGTGCCCCACTATGTCGCCGGCGTGCCGAACCCGAAGGCCGCCCTCGCCCTGAGCGAGCGGCTCGAACGGGTGACCGGGATTGCGGCCGACAACTCCGGCCTGGAAGAAGAGACCCTGGACTACGAAGAACAGATCGGCAAGGCCGTGGCGGCCGACCCCGAGGTCCAGGAGCTGGTCTCACGGATCGAGGAGCAGCAGCGGGAAAGAACGGAAGCCGGCGGCGAGATGCCGAGCGGTGACTCGATCGCGATGGAGTTCCAGCGGTTCCTCAGGCAGCGCGAGTCCGAGTAGGCGGGCCGACCGGGCTCAGGCCTCGGCCGCCGGGCAGACCAGCCGGAAATCACACCAGCCACAGACGCGGGGAGAGGGCTTCGGCTCGAAATCCTGGCCGAGGATGCCCTCGCCGACCTCACCGACGGTGCGCTCGATCCGTTCGCGGTCACCCGGGGATGCCGGGATCTCTTCCTTGACCCCGTCCAGCACGTAGTAGTAGCTGCCTGCGCCGACCTCGACCCCCCAGGCCTCCTCGGCACCGAGCCGGTAGAGGGCCAGCTGGATATCGCCGCCCAACCGATCGGGGTCGACCCGTTGGCCGGTCTTGTAGTCGATCACCTCGAGGGTGCCGTCGGGATGGCGGTCCACCCGGTCGACCCGGCCCCGAACCACCTGGGAGCCGACCCGGAACTCGAACTGGCGCTCGAGCGACACGACCTCGGAACTCGACCGGCTCTCGGCCTCCCAGTAATGGGCGAGGCCGACCCGGGCCCGCTCCCGGAACTGCTGCTCATCACCGGTCTCACCGAAGCCGGCCCTTGACCAGCCGGAATCCAACAGCTCGGCGAGCCGGGAAGGGCCGGCATCTCCGTCTTCGCGGTGGAACCGGTGGAGGACCGAGTGGACGAGGATCCCGAAACGCTGGTTCACGGTCTGGGGGGTCGGGATACCGAAGACCCGGGCGAACTTGTATTTGAGCGGGCAGGTCATGTAGAGATCCAGATCGGTCGCCGAGAGACGGAGGTTGCCGCCCTTGCGTGGCAGGAAGGCGTCCAGGGAAGGCTCCGAGCGGGAGTCGAGCAGGGCCTGGCGGCGAACGCGGTCATGCTCGCGCTCCAACAGGAGCGGGTCGAGCGTCGAGGCCTCGAGCTCGGCCAGCTGGCCCGGTGTGGCGACCTGACCGAGCAGTCCGTTCACGGCATCGATCGCATCGCGCGCCGTGCCATCACCCGGTCGCTGCGCGAGAGCAGCGAGCTTGAGCAACTCCAGGTAGCGGGCAACTGCCCGCTCGAGGTCGAGGGCCGTATCGAGTCGCGGCTCGACCAGCTCACGACCCACTCGCCAGGACTCCTCCAAAACCTCGTCACGGAGCGAGCGATAGGCCGCGTGCAGGCCCTCTTCCGGGCCGAACAGTTCCTCCTCCAGGGGTTCCTCGATCGCCGGGCTGGCAGCGATCGCGGCCTCGAACAGCTCGACACCCCGGGCAGGCTCATTCGGGCCCGGCAGAACCCGGGAAAGCAGTACCTCGCTGCCGGCCGCCTGGATTACGGCAGCGAGTGGTCGGGCTTCATCCGGTCCGAGACGCTCGGAACCGAGCAGGAAAACGGTCTCCCAGTCGCCACCCCTGGCCGTCTCGAGGTCGGTGATCCGGACCTTCCCCCTTCGCTCGACCCCCGGTCCGTTGCTGACCCCGAGGCCCCCCTCGGAGAGGGCAAGCAGGAAGGCAGCAAAATCACGGGCCGAGCCGTCGGGCTCTCGCCTCGACCAGGCGCTGGCCGTCTCGATCAGCTGCGAGAGAGCGATCAGCCGGTCGGCCGTCTCGGGACGGGCAGAGAAGAGGTTCTCGCGCCGGAAACCGACCCGCTCGACCAGGCGCCTCAAGAAGGCGTCCGGGCGGTGCGTGTCGAGGGCCCCGGAGGCTGCGGCGAATAGCTCGAGGAAGGCCTCGAGCCTCTCCCGTGACTCTGGCGAGACCCGGGGGCTCTCCAGGGCGGCCTCGGCCGCCTGGACCATGTCGAGCTTCCGCCGCCTGGCGATCACGGTCACGTGGGCGAGGTCGGCCGGCCTGATCCGGATCGGGGGCCTGACCAGCACGCGGGCGACCGCGCTCCCGTCGGCCGGGTCGGTGAGCGCCCTGACCCAGGCGATCACGTCTCGGACCTCGGGTTCACGGAAGAGGCCGGAGCCATCGTCGAGGAAGGCCTCGACGCCGCGCTCTGCCAGGGCGGCCTGGACCACCGGTCCGTCGAGATCGGGATTCGGGACTACCACCGCCACCGAGTCCGTCGGGCGCCCCTCGCCGACCAGGTGCTCGACCTCTCGACCGACGGCCTGGGCTTCGGCCTGGACCGTCTCGGCTCCCCAAAACCTGACCGTTCCCGAGCCCTCTGCCGAACAGGCAGGGACCGGGTACCCAGCGGTACCGAGGATCGCCTCGGCAACCTTCAGTGCCTCGGGACCGGCTCGCCAGGCCCGCTCGAGGGGAAGCCTCTCGACCCCGGCCAAAGTCCGGTCCAGCATCCCGACCTGTGAATCCTCGGCTCCCTGGGGATCGAGCGCACCGACGAAGGAGCGGGTCTCGGTGAGACCGAGGCAGGCCCCGAGCAGCTCGAGCTCGACCGGGCCGGCCAGCTCGAGCTCGTCGACCAGCAGATCGGACCATGAGGTGCCTACGGTGCCGGCCGGAAGGCCACCTTCGCGCAACAGGTCGGCCGTGATGTGGCACAGGTCCAGACGATCGAGGCAGCCGACCTCACGCAGCATCGCATCGTGGAAGGCCAACAGGTCATCGATCTCGGCAGCTAGCAGGGGATCACCGGTCCCCCCGGCCGGCACTTCCTGACCGGCCAGCTTCCAGGCCTTGACCCGGTCCAGCCGGGGAAGGAGGGACCTCAGAAGACCGGCCGGGTTTCCCCGGATCTGGTGATGGCGCAGGGGGAGTTCGTCGAAGCGAGCCAGAAGCATCGCCAGGCGTTCGGGTCGGCCGACGATCTCGAATCCCGGGTCCACCCCGACTTCCGGGGCCCGTTCCCTCAGGACCGTCTCGGCCAGCTGCTCCCAGGTGAGCACCCGCACCCTTGCGGCAGGCACATTCGCTGCATCGAGCCTGGCCCCGTGGGCCGCCGCCGCCAGGGCGCTCGAGAGCACCAGGACGGCCCCCTCTCCGGGGTCGTCTCCCTCGGAGAGCCGCTTCAAGCGGAGGTCGAGTGTGGTGCTCCGGCCGCAGCCGGCCGGCCCCTGCAAAACGAGTCCACCCTCGTCCAGAAGGATCGCCCTCTCCTGGACCGGGGTCGGCTCGGCATCGAGCCTGATTCCCGGGTCGTTGCTCACCCGAGAAAAGGTACCCGACCGGGGCCATCGTCCGAACCGGTGACGGATCCTCCTGCCGCGCCAGCGAGCGGGCACCTCCCGCTCTAGCATTGGGGCCGTGCAGGGACAGTCCTCTCCCGGAGACTCGGTGGCCAACTCGGAGTGGTTGGAGGCCTGTCGCCGTGCGGTCGAACGACAGGCCGAACTGTTTCGCGCCTCCGAAACCACCGCCGACCGGAACCACTACGAGGGAATCGGTGAGGGCGGCGACCACACCCTGCGGCTCGATCGCCAGTGCGAGGACATCGTGCTGGAGGAGCTCGATCGCCTCGCGGCCGGCGGCCAGGCGTTCACCGTGATCTCGGAGGAGAAGGGCACGGTCGAGTTCAACGGTGGCGGCTCGGTCCGGGTCGTGGTCGACCCGATCGACGGATCACTCAACGTCAGGAGGACCTTGCCGTGCCACAGCCTCTCGGTAGCAGTGGCGACCGGCGAGACGATGGACACGGTCGAGTTCGGCTTCGTCCACGATTTCGGTGCCGGCGAGGAATTCCGGTCGGTGGCCGGCCAGGGTGCATTCCTGAATGACCGCCCACTCCGTGAGGGGCCAGGCGGCGAAGGGATCGAGATAGTCGGTATCGAGGGCGCCGAGCCCGGTGCCTTCCTGCCCTACTTGGAGGGAATGGTCGGCTCGGTCTACCGGCTGAGGTGCCTTGGCTCCCTGGCGCTTTCAGTCTGTTACCTGGGGGCGGCGCGGTTCGACGGCGTCGTCACCCCCCATCCCTGCCGCTCGGTCGATGTGGCGGCCGCCCAGCTGATCGCCCGGGAAGCCGGGGCGCTGGTGGAGATGGGTTCCGGCGAACCGGTCGGGTTCGAGCTCGACCGCCGCTTCCCGGTGGTCGGTGCCCGCTCCCAGTCGGGGCTCGATTTGCTCAGAGCCTGTCGCCCTGAAGCCTGAGACGAGCACCTCCTATTAATTCATAAGCAAGCGGGACGGGCCGTATGAAACGGCCAATGCCCCATTCCAGAGGGAAATCTCCCGGTTTCCACCCAAATTCCAGGGAAACGGAACAGGTGTTCGTATCTGTGCTATCTTTTCGAACATCCTTAGTTGTAAGTAACTCTCAAATAGATAACCCTCACGAAAGCAGGAATGGAAATGAGTCCCGAGACCAAGACAAAGAGCAAGCCCAAGAAGGCCACCGCGAAGGCCAAGAAGACCTCCAAGCCCCGCACGGCCAAGCAGCTTCGTTCCGAGGCCAACGCCAAGGCCCGACACGCTGCCGAACTCGATGCCGAGGCGGCCGCCGGCCGGTTCGAGGAATTCGAGAAGTCGGCAGTCGAGGCAGCCAAGACGGCTGTGGACCTCCCCGTTGGTGCCGCTCTGAACGTCTCCGACCGGGTGGCCGAGCTGATCCAGCCGTGGACTGACCAGGACAAAGCCGAGAAGCGGGTCAAGCGTTACGAGAACGAGGTTCGCAAGTCGGTCAAGCGAGCCGAGCGCCGCGGAGCCAAGGTCCGCAAGCAGGTCCGCAAGCAGACCAAGAAGAACATCGGCAAGGTCGAGGCGCGGGTCCGCAAGCAGCAGAAGTCGGTCGAGAAGCAGATCAAGGCTGCCAACAAGGACATCTCGAAGACGATCGAGGGTCGGGTCAAGACCGTCTCCAAGCAGGCCGAGAGGGCCCAGGCGGACGTGACCAAGATGGCCGAGGCCCAGGGCAAGAGGGCCCAGGATCTCGTCAACAAGGTCACCGACGAATTGACCTCCCTGGTCTGATCACTTAGCCCGGGCCCCGTGAGGAGGGGCGCCCGGAGAGACCTGCTGACCCATATAACGTCAGCAGGAAGCAGTACCTCTCCTCCCTCGCCAACGGCCCCGTAACCCGGGGCCGTTGGTATTTGTGGGGCCTCAGCGGGGGCGGACCACCACCTGCCTGGCCTTCGAGGACGACGCCACGTAAGGCCACCCGGCTTCCGGAACGGAGCGGGCCCGGAAAACGATCCTCTGGGTCGTCGTGATGGTCGAAAACCGATAGGCGAAACCGAACCTCCCGGAGGCATTGGCGCTGACCAGGGCGACCGGTCTCCAGGTCTTTCGCGAGGGATCGAGGAACTCGATCGCCACCTGTTTGCCCTCGGACGAAGGGGCCAGCGACCCACCCGACACCCGACCACGCATGAATACCTGGGACCCGTTCAGCACCACACCGGGCCGGAGCGAAAAGGAGACGGAGTCTTCGACCGCGAGCCTCACCGATCGGCTCTCGGCCCGACCCCTGACCGCCGACCCGGGCCAGATCGCCTTGACCGTCCGATTCGGCCCTGGCGGAAGGGCTACCCGAAAACTGCCATCCCGGGACAGGGCGACCTCCCGCGTCCTGCTCTCGATCATCGCGCCAGGGCTGAATTCCTCGTGAATCGCGACCTCGGCCGGCCCCGACCCCGGTCCGTCGGCAAGCCTGCCGGTCAACGTGACCGTCTTCCCGGACTCGACCCGGAGGGAGGCCTGACCGGCGGGCCGACCGGGTATGCGCAGTGAGAGGAGAGCTCGCTGCTTGACCGGCAGATGCACGGGCCAGACGAGACCGTCCACCCCGCTGGCTGGCTCGGTGCGGTTACCGGCCCTGTCTTCGACTTCGGCCGAAACCAGGTAGTGGCCCTCCGGGAGTTCATCCGAGGGGATGCGGGCCTCGAGACGACCATCCCGCATCTCGGTAGGCAGCTCGGTAACCGATCCTCCCCATGCAGGGGCGAGCGAGATCTCGCCTCCTGCCACCCCGGACAGGGCGTCCTCGACTCCAAGGCGGATCAACTCGGGATCACCTGGCGATCCAATCCCGTCCAGCCATACTCGGGGAGCGGTCCGGTCGATCCTGACGGTGGCCACTCCGGGGGAGTGGTGACGGTTACCGGAAGGTCCCTCCAGGCCGTCGTTCGCATTCCCGGCCAGATCACGGGCGAAGAATTCGACCTCGGTCTCACCCTCCTCGCTGATCGTCATTTCGGCTCGGGCACCCGGGCTGTCCACCCGTTCACCGTCGGCAGCGACGATGCTCGTCACGGGTGTCGTCGCCTGCCCCGGTTCCGCCTCCATGCCGGACAGCGGGTCGGTCGCCGTGACCCGCAGCTCGACTGGCTCCCGACTCCAGCCATCAGGCAGGCCATCCAGACTCGAGCTGGGCGGGGTGAGATCGACATCGAGGGGCACTGAGCGGGCTTCCCTTGAAGGAATGCCGGCCCCCGAGACGGCCACTGCCGAGAACCAACCGCGGCCTTCCGGCAGAGTGTCGACGGAAGCCACCCGGTCATCCGGACCGCCATCGAGGTCGAGTTCGGCCGGCTGGCAGATCGGGTCGGCGCAGGGATTACCGGGGCCCTCCGGTCCCGAGAAGTCCAGGGCGTAACCGGCGATTCCGGAGGGACCCCCGGGCCG
>JBBAUQ010000056.1:0-9177 GCA_040398125.1 Solirubrobacterales bacterium
GAGAGACCGGCCTCGAGCACAGCCTCCTCGAGTCCGCTGAAGGAGCGCCAGCGCCGTTTCCAGATCTCGGCAAGGAGGATGCCGACCTCGACTATGGACCAGGCCAGGCCAAGCAGGGCCAGCACCAGGACCGGCCAGCGAAGCGCATCGGAAATGGAGAAGAGGAATTCCTCGATTGCCACGACGGTCCGGAGTTTAGTCTCCCCGGTACCCTTGGGTGATGCCTCAACGTGACTTCCTGGGCGCCGTTTCCGAACGGATCGTCGTCTTCGACGGCGGGATGGGTGCCACCCTCGAACAGTTCGACCTGACCCAGGAGGACTACGGCGGCCTGGCCGGCAAGTGCCACGAAGCGCTGGTGCTCAACCGGCCCGACGTGATCGAGGGCGTCCACCGCTCGATGCTCGATGCCGGGGCCGAGGTCGTCGAGACCGACACCTTCCAGGCCTCTCGCCTGAAGCTCGAGGAGTGGGGACTGGGCGAGCACACCCTGGAGATCAACACGAAGGCTGCCGAGATCGCACGGGCCGCCGCCGGGGAAGAGAGATTCGTCGCCGGATCGATCGGGCCGACCGGCTACCTCCCGGCCTCGGATGACCCGACCCTCGGCAGCATCTCCTTCCGGGAGCTGGAAGAGGTCTTCTTCGAACAGGCCACCGGACTGGTCCAGGGGGGCTCGGACCTGATCATCATCGAGACCGCCCAGGACATCCTCGAGGTCAAGGCCGCGATCTTCGGTACACGCCGTGCCTTCAAAGAGACCGGTCGCGAAGTCCCGATCCAGGTCTCGGTCTCGCTCCTGCCGAACGGCGGAAAGATGCTGCTTGGAACGGACATCTCGGCCGTCCTCACCACCCTCGAAGCCCTCGCGGTGGACGTGATCGGCCTCAACTGCTCGACCGGACCCGAAGACATGCGGGACGGAATTCGCTATCTGGGTGAGAACGCATCGGTGCCGGTCCACTGCATCCCGAATGCAGGTATTCCCGAGCAGGGTCCCAACGGCGAGACGATCTTCCCCGAGCCACCCGGGCCACTGGCCGATCGGCTGGCCGAGTTCGTCGAGAAGTACGGCGTCGGGATAGTCGGCGGCTGTTGCGGCACGACTCCCGAACACATTCGCGAGATAGCCGACCGGGTCCGCGACATGAGGCCCGTCCCGCGTCCAGCCAAGGGTAAGCCCCGGGTCTCCTCCATGATGACTTCGACCCTGCTGGTCCAGGAACCCCGACCGAGCCTGGTCGGCGAACGAGTGAACTCGCAGGGGTCGCGTCTGGCCAAGGAGTTGCTGCTGGCAGATGACTACGAGGCGATCAACTCGATCGCCGAAGACCAGGTGGAAGGCGGGGCCCACCTCCTCGACGTATGCGTCGCCCTGGTCGAACGAGATGATGAGGCCGAGCAGATGCGAGAGGTGGTCAAACGGATCTCGCTGACCCAGCCGTCCCCGATCCAGATCGATTCGACCGAGCCCGAGGTGATCCAGGCGGCCCTCGAGCAGATTCCCGGTCGGGCGATCGTCAACTCGGTCAACCTCGAAGCCGGCCGTGACAAGCTCGACGCCGTCGTGCCGCTCGCCCGCGACCACGGCGCCGCCGTGATTGCCCTGACGATCGACGAGGAGGGCATGGCGCGTACTGCCGAGCGCAAGCTGGAGATCGCCCAGCGAATCGAGGGCCTGGTCTGCGGGGAGCACGGACTCGACCGCGAGGGCCTGATCTTCGATGCCCTTACATTCACACTGACCACCGGAGACGAGGAGTGGCGGCCCTCGGCGGTCGAGACGATCGAGGGAATCCGCCGAATAAAGGCTGAACTTCCGGGCGTGAAGACCTCTCTGGGCGTTTCCAACGTCTCCTTCGGGGTATCCCCGACAGCCCGGGCGGTGCTCAACTCGGTCTTCCTCCACCACTGTGTCGAGGCCGGACTTGACCTTGCGATGGTCAATCCCAACCACATCACCCCCTACAACGAGATCCCGGAGTCGGAGAGGGCGTTGACCGACGACCTGATCTTCAACCGGTCGCCCGATGCCCTCGAGAAGTTCATCAACCACTTCGAGGCCAAGGGCGAGGATACGTCTGCCGAGGCCGAAGACCCGACTGAAGGCATGGAGCCGGAGGAGGCCCTCCACTGGCACATCCTGAGGCGCCGCAAGGACGGCGTCGAGGACTGGATCGACCGGTCGGTCGAGAAGATCGGTGCCGTGCCGACCCTCAACGAGGTACTGCTGCCGGCGATGAAGGAAGTCGGTGACCTGTTCGGGGCCGGCGAGCTGATCCTGCCTTTCGTGCTCCAGTCGGCAGAGGTCATGAAGCGCGCCGTGGCCAGGCTGGAAAACTACCTCGACCGGATCGAGGGACACACCAAGGGCAAGGTGGTCATTGCCACGGTATTCGGTGATGTGCACGACATCGGCAAATCCCTGGTCAACACGATCCTCACCAACAACGGATACACGGTGATCGACCTCGGCAAGCAGGTCCCGGTCGAACAGATCATCGATGCCGCCCAGGAGCATGAAGCCGATGCGATCGGTCTCTCTGCCCTGCTGGTCTCGACCTCGAAACAGATGCCGATCTGTATCGGCGAGCTCCACGACAGAGGCCTCGACTACCCCGTACTGATCGGCGGGGCGGCGATCAACCGCGACTTCGGACGCCGGGCGCTCTACCCGGGCGGCACCGATTCGGATGAGATTTACGAACCCGGCGTCTTCTACTGCAAGGACGCCTTCCAGGGCCTCGACACGATGGATGCCCTTGTCGATCCCGAGGGCCGGGCCGAGCTGCTGGAGAAGAATCGCCAGGAGGCAAAGGAACTGCGTGAGCGCCCGCTGGTCGAGGATGAGGGCCCTCCGGTCACCGACTCTTCGGCCCGTTCGACAGCCCGAACGGACGCACCCGTTCCCGAGCCTCCCTTCTGGGGCGTCCAGGAGATCCCGGTGGGCCTCGAGGAGATCTTTCCCCACCTCGACCTGCACGTCCTGTTCAAGCTCCACTGGGGCGGGCGGGGGATCAAGGGTGAGGAATGGACCAAGCTGGTCGATGAGGATTTCCGCCCCCGACTAGAGCGGATGTGGGCCGAACAGGACTACCTCGAACCTCGGGTCAGGCTCGGCTACTTCCCCTGCGCCGCGGACGGCAACGAACTGGTCGTCTTCGATCCCGATGATCCCGAGCGTGAACTCGAGCGCCTCGTCTTTCCCCGCCAGCCGGGGCACGACCGAATCTGCCTGACCGATTTCTTCCGGCCCCTCGATGATTCAGGAGTCCGGGACGTCGTCGCCCTCCAGGGCGTCACCGTCGGCCCGAAGGTGACCGACCTGATGGAGCAACTCGAGTCCGAGGGAGAGTTCGCCGAGCAGTTGTTCACCCATGGTCTCGGTGTCCAGTCGGCCGAGGGTCTGGCCGAGTGGGTCCACTCGCGGGTGCGCGATGACCTCGGGATCGACCGCGCCCAGGGACGACGCTACTCGTGGGGCTACCCGTCCTGTCCCGACCAGTCCGAGCACGAGAAAGTCTGGCGCCTGCTCGACCTCGAACAGATCGGGATGTACCTCTCCGACGGATACGCAGTCATGCCCGAGCAGTCGACCGTAGCGATCGTTGCCCACCATCCACAGGCGGTCTACTTCGGAATGAAGTCAGGCTTCATCCCCTCGGAGGAGGCCCCTGACGAAGTGATCGCCGGTTCGAAGCGAAGCGGTATTCCGGACGAGGAAGTACCCGAGGATCCCCGCGGCGAAGCCGAGGTCGGCGTCGAGGCCTAGGGCAGCTGCTCGAAGGTCGAGCCGTGCTTCCGGGCAGCCGGACCGAGGTCGACCGAGCTGGTCGCCATCGCCTGGGCCTTCATGTCGTTCCAGGTCAGCCCCTCCCGGAACAGGGCCGGCAGACCGAGGCCGACGGCGGTTGCGATCTCGACCGCCTGCAGGATCACTCCGTAAGCCAGGGCGTCTGCGGCCGATATCCCCCATCCGGTGGTCAGCACGCTGATGACCGCCAGCTGGAAGATCCCGATGTTCGACGGGGTCGCCGGAATCACGGCGGTGACGTTCACCGCAAACAGCACGGCCGCAGCGGCCGCGAGACTCGCCTTGTGGTCAAGCCCGAGGGCGACCATCAATGCCCAACAGGAAGCGAGCTGGATTCCCCAGGCGGCCAGCTGGAACGCCGCTGCCCCGAGGCCGAGCTTCGGCTGGCGGAATACCTCCAGCCCCTGACGCACCCTGGTCAGGGCACGATGAATGATCAGACTCAGCCTGGCCAGACGGCTCTCGCCGTTTCTCTTCAGCACCGAGGGCAGGACCAGGACGGCCAGTAACAGCAGCAGCGGGACCAGACTGAGGGTGAACAGGGCCTTGGTGCTGTTGTGGAACAGGTCGGTACCACTGACGATGATCAGGCCGAGCAGGACCAGGGCGATCACGTTGAGGAATGTCTGGGAAACGAGTGTGCCGATGACCACCGGCAGGTTGCCCCTGATGTCACCGGTGTGCCGGGCAAGTGCCACCGCCCTCGCAGGTTCCCCGAGTCGGGCCGGTAAGGTGGCCGACATCAACACCCCGATCATCGTCGCCGAGGCGAAGTCCCGCCTCCGCAAACGGACGTCCGGGATCGCCGCCCGGGCGATCAGGTACCAGGACTGTGCCCTGGCGAACAGGGACAGCCCCATCAGGGCCAAAGCGACAAGCACCCAGGAGGCGTCTGACCGGACGATCGATTCGGCAACCTGCTCGAGTCCGATCTTGCGGGCCGCGATAACGGTCAGGGCCACGCCCAGCAGACCGACCACCCCGAAGGCCAACTTGCGCAGGCGACTCCGCCTCTCCCTTACCGCGGCAGTCGAATCCAGCGCCGGCAGGCGCGCGGCAGGTGCAGGGGGCAGGCCATCGCTCGTGGCGAGACCGAGGCGGCGTTTCATCCGTTCGGCTCGATCCTGCGCCTCGGGAACCTCGATGGCCCTCTCATAGACGGCCTTGACGCGGTCGGCAACGACCGGCCATGCGTACTGGGCCGAGCTCTCCCGGGCAGCCGTCGACATCCGCCCGAGCTGGGCAGGTTCATGGCGGGCCTTGAGCAGTTCCTCGGCCAGGCGCTGGGGGTCGCCCGGTGGGACCAAAATTCCGTCATGGCCATCGGTGACCACGTCGCGATAACCGGCGATATCGGAGGCGATCACCGGGGTCCCGGCAGCGAAGGCCTCGGTCAGGACCATGCCGAAGCTCTCCCCGGCCAGGGATGGAGCACAGAGCAGGTCGGCGGCGTGCAGTTCGCGCCAGAGGGCCTCGCTCGGTGCCCTGCCGAGGAGATCCATCTTTTCCTCGGTTGTCGGGTCAGCGAGGAGTCGTCGGACGTCTTCCGGCTCGGCCCCGATGACGGCCAGACGGGCCGGAACGTGGTCGACCAGAGCCTCGAAGGCCCGAAGCAGCACGGGAAGGCCCTTACGCTCCTCCGGTCGACCGACGAAGAGGAGTCGGAACTCAGGGGTTTCGGGCTTGGGACCGCGGGGGGCCTGGGTCAGGTCGACCCCGTTGGGGATGACCGTGTAGTTGCCGCCGAACCAACGACGACCGGTCCAGGCGGCCGCCTCGGAAACCGCAATCCGGGCCGACAGCCTGTTGAGCACCCTTCTCGCACCTACGGCGGTGGCAAGTCGGTGGGGTACCGGCCGGGTCCCGTAGGCGTGGAAGGTACCGACCACCGGCACCTCGCTCGAGAGGCACGTGTCCCAACCGTTGGCCGGCGTGATCGGCTCGTGCAGGTGGACGACATCGAACCGGCCGCGCTCGATCGCCCGGCGAGTGGCCCTGATCGATTCCGGAAAGATCGGGATGTTCGAGACGGCCCCGTTGGAACCGATTCCGACCGTACGCCCGATCGGGACCAGGTAGTCGGGCAGCTCGACTTCCTCGGCCGGGGCCCGATGGAGAAAGTGGGAAAGACGGTCCGGTGGGTCGTGGGGGGCGATGACGGTGACCTCGTCGCCGCGCCCGAGGAAAACCTCGGCCAGTGACTGGATATGACGATTCACACCCCCCCGATAAGACCATGAATATGGGGTTACCAGGGCAATCCGCACGAAGTGGAAGCATAGAGCAGCCACCCCGCATTGACGGTACCTTGACCCCCATGATGGGAAGCGACTGCCATCCACACCGACCGATAGAGCCGACAGGGCCTTGAACGAGGCGCCGATCGAGCTCCCCGACGAGTCACGGGCACCATCGGGTGAGGTGGAGATCGCCTACCAGGACATCGGCCGACCGGGTGACCCGCCGATCCTCCTGGTCCCCGGACTCGGTACCCAGATGATCTACTGGGACGAGGTCTTTTGCGAGATGCTCACCGAGCGAGGTTTCCGGGTGATCAGGATGGAGAATCGCGACACGGGGCGCTCCACCGTCCTCGATGAAGCCGGAAAACCGGGGCTGGCCCCGATGATGCTGGGCCTGCCGAGGACCCTTCGCTACGGGTTACCGGAGATGGCTGATGACGCGATCGCCGTGCTCGACCACCTCGGGATCGAGCAGGCCCACCTGGCCGGTTTCTCCATGGGCGGAATGATCGTCCAGACGATGGCGATCCGCCATCCCGGGAGAGTCATCTCGATGTGCTCGATCATGTCGCGGACCGGAGCCCGGCGCGACGCCTTCCCCGGTCTGCGGGAGGTGACCACACTGCTCCGCAACCGGCCGGAAGACCTCGAGGGCTTCATCGCTAACGTAGAGCTGCTCGCCAGGGTGATCGGCTCATCCACCTACCCGCCCGATCCCGAGCGTCTGCGGCGATTGGCGACCCTCGCCTGGCATCGTGGGATCCACCGTGACGGGACGGCCCGGCAGATGCACGCGGTCAACTGCCAGTCGGACCGGACCGCCGCCCTCGGCCGCGTCGACATTCCGACCCTGGTGATCCACGGCGCAGCTGACCGACTCGTCTTTCCCCGCGGGGGCAGGGCCACGGCAGCCGCGATTCCGAACTCCCGCCTGAGGATCTATGAGGGCATGGCCCATGATCTGCCGGAGCAGCTCTGGCCCCAGTTCTCAGCCGAAATCGAGGCGAATGCCCTGAGGGCAACGCCTGCAAAGCCCGAGCCAGTGGCCGCTGACTAGACTCGTCAGTCCAGTGGCAGGCGAAGTCGGTACAGAAGGAGACCCACTCCGGGTCGCGATCATCGGGGCCGGCCCGGCCGGTTTCTACGCGGCCGACCAGATCCTCCGAGACGAGGAAACCCACGCCCAGGTCGACCTGTTCGATCGCCTCCCCACCCCCTACGGCCTGGTCAGGGGCGGCGTTGCGCCCGATCACCCAAAGATCAAGGCCGTCACCAGGGTTTATGAGCGGACGGCCGGTCGTGAAGGTTTCCGGTTCTTCGGCAACGTCGAGATCGGCCGCGACCTGACCGTCGAGGAGCTGGAACGCCACTATCACGCGATCATCTACACCTTCGGTGCCGAGGATGACCGTGAACTCGGTATTCCGGGAGAGGATCTCGCCGGGGTCCATCCGGCCTCGGACCTGGTCGGCTGGTACAACGCCCACCCCGACTTTGCCGACCGTGAGTTCGATCTCGACCGGGCCCGGAGGGCCGTGGTGATCGGTAACGGGAATGTCGCCCTGGACGTCGCCCGGATGCTTGCCCTCGATGACGCCGAGCTCCGCAGGACCGACATCGCCGACCACTCGCTCGACGTGCTCGACCACAGCACGCTCGAGGAGATCGTCGTCGTCGGGCGTCGCGGACCGGCTCAGGCCGCATTCACCAACCCCGAGGTGATCGAGTTGGGAGAACTCGAGGAGGCCGAAGTCGTGGTCGAACCTTCCGAGGTCGAACTCGATCCGGTCAGCCAGGCCTGGATCGAATCCGATGAGGCCGACAAGACGGCCAAAGTGAATGTGGAGACGGTCCAGGGCTACGTCGGGAGGTCACGAGGGGACAAGCCGAAGACGATCTCCCTGAGGTTCCTCCTCTCACCGGTGGAGATACTCGGTGAGGACAGGGTGGAAGGGGTCGTCCTCGGTCGAAACGAACTGGTCGAAGAGGATGGAGCACTCAGGGCCCGCGATACCGGTGAACGGGAGGAACTCGAGTGTGAGCTCGTGTTCCGGTCGGTCGGATATCGCGGCGCGCCGCTGGCCGGGGTTCCGTTCGACTCCACGTCCGGAACGATCCCCAACCAGGCCGGCAGGGTGACGGAGGGCGCGGAAGGACCCCAGAGGGTCGGCCACTACACGGCAGGCTGGATCAAGCGCGGCCCCTCCGGCGTGATCGGGACCAACAAGAAGTGCGCGACCGAGACGGTCCAGATGCTGTTCGAAGACCTGGGGGAAGGAAAGCTGCTTGCACCATCCGATCCCTCACCGGAATCGATCGAGCAGATCCTCGGCGAGCGTGAGGTCCACCAGATCGGTTTCTCGGGCTGGCAGAGGATCGATGAAACCGAAGTCGGTCGTGGCGAGCCCCACGGCAGGCCGCGGGTCAAGTTCGCCTCGCGCGAGGAGCTCCTGGCAGCCTCGGGCAGAGACGGTGACAAGGGCTGAGGATGGCAGCGGACTTGGAAGAGATCAAGACGATGATCGAGCAGGCCCTGCCCGGATCAGAGGTCGTCATCCTCGACGAAACGGGAACGGGCGACCATCTCCGAGCCGAGGTCCGCGCTCCCCAGTTCGAGGGACTCTCCCGACTGGACCAGCACCGGCTGGTCAAGGCAGCCGTTCGGGAACGTTTCGAGGACGGCACCATTCACGCCCTCTCGATCACCGTCCTCGACTGAGCCGGCCGGGCCGATGCCTTAGCATCCCGACCGTGGCTGACGAAGAACTGACCAAACGGGTTCGTGCCCTGATCGCCGAGAACCCGGTGATCCTCTTCATGAAGGGGACTCCGACCGAGCCGCGTTGCGGCTTCTCCCTGAGGACCGTCCAGGTCCTCGACCGGATGGGGATCGAGTACGGGGCCGTGGACGTCCTGCCCGCACTTCAGCCGTTACGTGAGGTGACGACCGAGATCGCCGACTGGGAAACCTTCCCCCAGCTCTACGTCAACGGTGACCTGGTTGGGGGCTGTGACATCGTCGAGGAGATGTTCGCCTCGGGCGAACTGGCGGAGCTCCTCGGAGTCGAGCAGCCCGAGCTGCCCGATACGCCCGAGTCACCGGCCGATCTGCCGGCACAG
>JBBAUQ010000057.1:0-8700 GCA_040398125.1 Solirubrobacterales bacterium
TGGTCGCCCCGGCAGACGTCGAGGCTTCGATCATCAGGCTCGCGCAGAAGAGCAGGGCCACCGGGATCCATCTCGTCCTGGCAACTCAGAGACCCTCGACCGACATCATCACGGGCACGATCAAGGTGAACATCCCGTCGCGGATCGCCTTCGCCGTCTCATCCCAGACCGATTCCAGGGTCATCCTCGATCAGGGTGGGGCCGAATCCCTGCTCGGGCAGGGCGACATGCTCTTCCGGGAGCCTGGAACCTCGAAGTTGAGCCGGATCCAGGGGGCTTTCGTCTCCGAGGCCGAAATAGCCCGGATCACCGAGCATTGGGCCGCCCAGGGTGAGCCCGAGTTCCATCAGGAGTTGCTCGAGAAACGGGATGTGAGCGCTGAGGAGCAGGTAGACGACGAGTTCGACCCCGACAGCGACGAGCTCCTCGACCAGGCCGTGACCCTGGTGGTCGAGACCGGTACCGCCTCGGTATCCATGATCCAGCGTCGACTCCGGGTCGGCTACACGCGTGCCGGACGTCTGATCGACATGCTGGAACGCCGCGGGGTGATCTCGGGATACGAGGGTTCCAAGCCCCGTCAGGTCCTGATCACGGAAGCCCAGCTTCCCTCCTTCCTCAGTACCTCGGACGAGGATGCCGAAGGCCCGGGTGAGGTGGGCGCCCAGGACGAAGCCGGGGAGGCGCTGGTTTCCACCACCGCGCCCGACGGCCCCACCCAGCCCGAAGACTGAGACTGAAACGGGAGTCCCCGGGTCCGACCGGGTACGGGGTAGGGTGCCGGGGGTGAGTCAGGTACCAGAGATCACCGCCGGCATCCTCGTCACGGGCAACGAGGTGCTGAACGGGGTCATTCGCGATGAGAACGGGCCCTGGCTTTCACGCGAGCTCGCCGATATGGGGATACGCGTGGAGGAGATCCTGCTGGTCCCCGACAGACTCGAGAGCCTCCTCGCCGGCCTTCACCAGCTGGGGGAGCGGAAGGTCGACCTGATCGTCACGACGGGAGGACTCGGTCCGACGGCAGATGACAAGACTGCCGAAGCGGCCGCGGCCTTCACCGGCAGGGAGTTGAAGCTAGACCAGTCGATGGAGGCCAAGATCGCGGCCATCCTCGCGCGGTATGCGAAGGCCCGGGGAATCGTGGGTTCCAGCGAGGCCCTCGATGAGGCCAATCGAAAGCAGGCGATGGTTCCCGAGGGGGCGCGACCCCTCGATCCGGTGGGAACGGCACCGGGCCTGATAATCCCGGCAGAGGGAAATCCCCTGGTCGTCGTCCTCCCGGGACCGCCGCGTGAATTGAGGCCGATGTGGGCGGTCGTACGGGACGATCCGGCCATGGTCAATCTCCAGGAGAGGGCCGGTGACCTGAAGACCTACCGCCTCCGCATGTTCGGCACCCCCGAGTCAGAGCTGGCGCTCGCGCTCCGCGAGCTCGAAGGCGACGGTCTTGAGATCGAGGACCTCGAGGTCACGACCTGCCTGAGGAAGGGCGAGCTCGAGATCGACGTCCGGTACCGCCCCGATCAGGAGCCGACTGCCGACTCCCTGCGGGAGGGTCTCGTCACCCGGTTTCCGGAGTCCCTTTTCAGTCGCGACGGCGAGACGATCGATGAAGTCGTTGCCCGATTGCTGCAGGGTCGGACCTTGGCGGTCGCCGAGTCGTGTTCCGCCGGACTGCTCGCGGCCAGGATCGCCGCTCGTCCGGGAGCATCGGAGTACTTCGCGGGAGGAGTCGTTTCCTACTCGAACGCTGCCAAGACCGAGTTGCTGGGTGTCCCGGCTTCGCTGATCGAGTCGAAAGGTGCAGTATCGAATGAGGTTGCCGAGGCGATGGCAGCAGGGGCTCGACAGAGGTTCGACGCCGATGTTTCGGTGGCGATCACCGGCGTGGCCGGCCCCGGGGGCGGGACTACAGAGAAACCGGTCGGTTACGTCTGCTTCAACGCCACGGCCGAAGGAAGGCCGTCACTCAGCCGGGATCCCGTGATTCCCGGAGGACGAAACACCATTCGGGAGCGCTCGGCGCTCGTCGCGATGCACCTGTTGCGGGTCCTTCTGAGCTAGGGAAACCGAGCGGGATTTCCCATTTTGTTGCGTTATTGACCCCTCGCTCACCGAGGTGAGGGGAGGGTGGGAGGGAGCCCTTTGACGTCCGGTCCCGACCCTATTCTCAGTGGGTCGGCGAACTCCCGTTCGGGTCAGTTTCTCGGTCAGTTCTATCGCCGCCTCCGGGCGGCAGCAAGGTGGTTTGATGAGCAACAAGAAGCCTGAGGCAAAATCTCCGGAAGCGGATAAGGAGGCCAAGGCACGCGCGAGTGCCCTCGAGGCTGCCAAGAGTCAGATTGAGAAGCAGTTCGGGGCCGGCTCGCTGATGAAGCTCGGGGACGATGCTTCGGTCAGCGTTCAGGCGATCCCGACCGGCGCACTGCCCCTCGACATAGCCCTGGGCGTCGGCGGCGTTCCCCGGGGTCGGATCATCGAGATATTCGGACCGGAATCCTCCGGCAAGACGACTCTCGTCTACCACATAATCGCCGAGGCCCAGAAGCTGGGTGGGGTATGCGCCTTCGTCGATGCCGAGCACGCCATCGACCCGGTCTATGCGAGGAAGATCGGGGTGAACACCGATGAACTGCTCGTCTCCCAGCCGGACTACGGCGAGCAGGCCCTCGAGATCGTCGACGTCTTGACCCGCTCCGGCGCGGTCGACGTGGTTGCCATCGACTCGGTTGCCGCCCTGACCCCGAGGTCTGAACTGGAGGGGCAGATGGGCGAGGTGACCGTTGGTCTCCAGGCCAGGCTCATGTCGCAGGCCCTGCGCAAGCTGGCCGGAAACCTGAATCGCGCCCAGACACTCTGTCTGTTCACCAATCAGATCCGCGAGAAGATCGGGGTCTCATTCGGGTCACCCGAGACCCAGCCCGGTGGGCGTGCCCTCAAGTTCTACTCATCCCAGAGGCTCGATATCAGGAGGATCGAGACCCTCAAGGACGGCACCGAGGCGGTAGCCAACCGAGTGCGTGTCAAGGTCGTAAAGAACAAGGTTGCAGCCCCCTTCAAGCAGGCCGAATTCGACATCGAGTACGGCACAGGCATTTCCAGGGAGGGCAGCCTGATCGACCTCGGCATGGAGCAGGATCTGGTCCAGAAGTCGGGCTCGTTCTTTTCCTATGGAGAGACCAAACTCGGCCAGGGTAGAGCCAACTCAAAGCAGTTCCTCGCCGAGAACCCCAAGCTGGCAGAGGAACTCGAGTCGAAGATCCTGGCTGCAGTGGGGGTTGATCGCGGACCGGAGCAGACCGCCCCCGCAAAGGAGCCGGCTGAGGAAGACTCTCCGGAGGCCGACGAAGCCGACGAGGCCGCCAAGGCCGCCTAGCCGAAGGAACCTTGGACCGGGATCTCCTGGCCGGGGCCCTTGCCTCGATCAGTCGCAAGGACAGGACCGAGAGCGAGATACGGGACTGGCTCTTTGCCCAGGGGGCAGACGATGAGATGGTCGAGCTGGTCGTTTCGCATCTCATCGAGAATCTGGCCATCGACGATGCCCGCTTCGCACGTGAGTACGCCCGGGACAAGCGAGAGCTCTCCGGCTGGGGGGATGACCGGATCCGGGAGGTGCTCAGGGAACGCGGGATTCCCCGGGACGTGATCGAGGCCGCGATCTCCTGTGATGAGCTGAGCCAGATAGATCGGGCGGTCCTATTTCTGACCGAGAAAGAGGTCGAGGTAGTGGACGATCGTTCCCGCCAGCGGGCCCTCGGAATGCTGGCCAGACGGGGCTTCAGTGCCGAAGACGCATATGCCGCGATAAGGATCCGGGAAGGCGACCTGGCAGCCTGAATGAGACCATCCCGATCGGGCTTCGCTCGACCGGATCACGCGCTAGGCTTCAGGCCGATGCTGGTCAAAAACATCTTCATCATCTGCGGGGTTGCGTTGGTCATCCTGGCCCTCGTGGTCAGCATGGTCGGCCTGAGGGTTAAGGACTTCCCATCCAAACAGTCGCTGCTCGGAATCATTGGCGTCACATTGCTTTTGGTCCTGGGAACGGCCGGCTATGCCTGGGCGCTCGCCTCGGAAGAGCAGAAAGAGCGTGAGGAGCACCACAAGGGCCTGGCAATCGGCGAAGAGGAGTGAGGCCGACTCCAGCTGGGTACCGGGCGGCAGGATGCCGTTAATCTCATCTCCGTGAAGCGTTTCCACGTAACGACGTTCGGGTGCCAGATGAATGAGCACGACTCCGAGCGGATGAAGGGCATGCTCAGCTCTCTCGGCTATGAAGAGGTCGAGACGCGTGATCGTGCCGACCTGATCCTGTTCAACACCTGCTCGATCAGGGAGAACGCCGATAACCGTTTCATCTCCCACCTGGGAGAGGAGAAACGACTGAAGGCCGAGGACCCGGCCCGGGTGGTCGGGGTTGGGGGGTGCTGGGCGCAGTCGGTGAAGGAGGAGGTATTCCGGCGCTTTCCCTTCGTAGATGTCGCCTTCGGACCGGGGCAGATAGGGAAGCTCGCCGAGTTCCTCAACTCGGACTCCCTGACTGCCCAGGGATTCTTCGAGTTCGCCGATTTCTCGGGGGATCTCCCGCAGGCACGCGAGCGACCGTTCCAGGCCTGGCTACAGATCTCACAGGGGTGCAACTGTGTTTGCTCCTACTGCATAGTCCCCTCTACCAGGGGGCGGGAGCAGAGCCGAAGTCCCGGCGAACTCCTGGCCGAGGCCGAGGGCCTGGCTGCCGACGGCGTCCGGGAGATCACACTCCTCGGCCAGAACGTCAACAGTTACGGGCGCGATCTGAAAGGCGATGAAAGGGTCAGCTTTGCCGAGCTGCTCCGTTTGATCGATGGGGTCGAGGGGATCGACCGAATCAGATACACGAGCCCCCACCCCAAGGACATGCGCGAAGACGTGATCGAGGCCCACGTGAGCCTTCCCTCCGTGTGTGAGCACGTACACCTCCCACTGCAATCCGGTTCCAGTCGCATCCTCAAGGCAATGCGAAGAACCTACAATCGCGACCGTTACCTCGACCGGGTCACCATGATCCGTGAGTCCCTGCCCGACTGCGCCCTCACCACCGACATCATCGTCGGCTTCCCGGGAGAGTCAGAAGACGATTTTCAGGAGACCCTCGAAGTGGTAGAGCGGGTGGGCTACGACAGCGCGTTCACCTTCATCTACTCGCCTCGGAGGGGAACGGCAGCGGCCGAAATGACCGACCAGGTATCCCATCAGGTCAAACGGGAACGGATGTCCCGGCTGGTAGAGCTGGTGCAGTTGGCAGCCGCCGAGAGGGCGAAGCGCTTCGTCGGTCGGGAAATCGAGGTACTGGTCGAGGGGCCCAGCCGGAAGGATCCGTCCATCCTGCGCGGCAGGAGTCGCCACAACAAGACCGTCAACTTCGGGGGCACTGCGAAGGCCGGACAGATGGCGATGGTCGAGATCGAGTCAGCGACCTCCCAGACCCTCAGCGGCACCGAGGTGCTGCAGAGCGCCCTTGTTCGGTAGCCGGCCGGATCCAGTGCCCGGTGGACCGGAACTCCTGGCGGTCTTCGGTCCGACCGCGGTTGGGAAGACCTCCATTGCAGTGGAGATGGCGCGCATCCTCCGGCAGGGAGGAAAGGATCCAGTAGGGGTGAACTGCGACTCGATCCAGGTCTACGAAGGCCTGGAGGTCCTGAGTGGCGCCCCGACGCCCGGGGAGACCGCAGTCCTCGAGCATCGCTTGACCAGTTTCGTGCCGGTCCGGGATGAGTTCAGTGCCGGGAAGTACGGGCAATTCGCACAGAGTGAGATCGATATCGCCCTCGAGGCCGGTCGATTCCCGATCGTAATCGGGGGCACTGGTCTGTATCTGCGGGCGGCCATCAGTGATCTCGATCTGCGTCCACCGGTAGCCGCTGAAGTCCGGGAAGGAGTCGAGGTCGAGCTGGCTGAGGTCGGTCCGGCCGAGCTCTTCGCCCGCCTGCCGGAGGACCTTCGGGCACAGGTGCATCCCAATGACGTCAAGCGCATCGCACGTTTCACCGAACTTTTGCGGGCCGGAATCGATCCGGCACCGAACGAGCGGAACGGGGGCAAGCTCTGGTCCGCTCCACCAAGGCGTCCGACGCTCCAGATCGGGATCGTGGCCGACCAGGAAGAGATCGAGCGTCGGATCGAGGTCCGTGTCGAGGAGATGGCGGCCAGAGGCGTTGAACAGGAGGTCGAGGCCGCGGTTGAAGCCGGTGCCTCGAGGACGGCCCGGTCGGCGATCGGTTTCAGCGAGTTCCTGGTGGGTGACCTGACCGGGGCCAAGGCAAGCCAGCGATCCTTCGCACGTCGTCAACTGACCTGGATGCGAAAGATGAGCGGGGTGGAGGTCATCGAGCGACGAGGACGCGCCGACCGGGAGATCGCTGAGGAGATACTCGGGCGATTTGAGTGGCAGGAGGGTGACCGCACGGCAGCGGACGCCCGGCTAGCGTGAGGCCCGTGAAGTTCGAGAAATGGCAGGCCCTGGGCAACGACTACCTCATCCTGGAGGCCAGAAACCTCGCAACGGGGCTGAGCCCTGCCGGAATTCGCCTGATCTGTGACCATCATTTCGGGGTGGGAGCCGACGGGATCCTCCTGTTGGAGGAAGCCGAGGCACCCGAGGTCACGGCGAGTCTCAGGATCTTCAACCCTGATGGATCCGAGGCCGAACTCTCGGGGAACGGAGCGAGGGAGGCAGCCCTGTACCTGGTCAGGAGTGGATGGACCAGCGAGTCAGACTTCACAGTCTCGACTGCCTCGGGATCGATCCGGCCGAGGATTACCGGGGAGCGAACCTGCTCGATCGAGCTCGGCCAGGCGAGCACCCAGTCCGATGACTTTCCGACCGGCGAGCCCGGCGGACAGGGGGTCGTCAGCGCCGGCGGAAGGGAATGGGACTTCAGGCATGTCTCGATCGGAAACCCCCAGTGCGCGATCGAGGTCGGCTCAGAGCTGGAGAGTCTCGACCTTTCCCAGGTCGGGCCAGATATCGAGACGAGTGGCCTCTTCCCGAACCGGACGAACGTTTCCTTCTACCGCGCCTCAGGGTCGCGGATCCGGGCCAGGATCTTCGAGCGGGGAGTGGGGGAGACCCTGTCATCGGGTACCGGAGCGACCGGAGCCGCGATAGCGGCACACCTGGACGGGGCCGAGAGCCCGCTGACGGTCGAGCTCGACGGAGGGGAGCTGATGGTCGAGGTCGATGGCGAGCTGAACGTCACGCTCAGCGGGTGGGCCGAACCGGTTTTCGAAGGGGTGTTTTCCAGGGAGTTCATCAATAGCCTGGAGGAGCTCGGCCGGGCCGATTCGGTGGAGGTCAGCTAGTGAACGGGAAGGGTCGTAGATGTCGATAGGTGACCCTTCCAAGCGACTCGAGGCGATGCCGCCCTACATGTTCGCTGAACTCGAACGGAGGATCGCGGACAAGAAGGCTGCCGGAGTGGACGTGATCAGCCTCGGAATCGGTGACCCGGACAGTCCGACCTTTCCGCACGTCGTCGAGGCGATGCAGGAGGCCGTGACAGAGAACGGCAACCAGAAGTACCCGAGCAACCGGGGCCTTCAGGAGTTCCGCGAGGCCGTCGCTCGCTTCTACCAGACCAGGTTCGGGGTCGAGATCGATCCCGAGGATGGGGTCATACCGGCGATCGGGGCAAAGGAGGCGATCTACAACCTCTCCTTTGCATTCCTCGATCCCGGTGACATCGCTCTTGCCAGTGATCCCGGATATCCGGTCTATACCGGTGGCCCGATTCTTGCCGGGGCCGAGCCAGTGATGGTTCCACTGCTCCCCGAGGCGTCCTACGCTCTCGATCTCGACTCCGTCGACGAGGAGATCGCCAGAAAGGCACGGGTCCTCTTCTTCAACTACCCGAACAATCCGACCGGCGCTGTCGCCCCTCCGGGCATGTTCGAGAGGGTGGTCGAGTTCGCCCGTGAGTACGACATCCTTGCCATCCACGACAACGCTTATTCAGAGACGACCTTTGACGGTTACGTCGCCCCCAGCTTCCTCGCAACCGAGGGCGCGATGGATGTCGGACTGGAGGTCTTTTCGCTGTCCAAGGGCTACAACATGACCGGTTGGAGGGTCGGTGCAGTACTGGGAAACCGGAATGCCCTCCAGAGCTACTGGCGCCTCAAGACGAATGTCGATTCAGGTCTGTTCGATGCAATCCAACTCGCAGCGGTCGCGGCCCTGGACGGTTCACGAGAGGCGATCTCGGAGATGAACGAGGTCTACACCCGGCGCAGGGATCTGGTGGTCGACACCCTCCGGAAGATCGGTGTCGAGGTCGACAAGCCCCAGGGAACTATCTATGTCTGGGCGCCGGTCCCGGACGGCCATACCTCGGCGTCGTTCACCGAGCTCGTGCTCGAGGAGGCTGGGGTGATCATCTCGCCCGGTTCGATGTACGGAGAGAGCGGGGAGGGCTTTTTCCGCATTTCCCTGACTACGCCAGACGAGCGTCTTGCCGAAGCGCTTTCGCGAATGCGCGAACACCTGGCCGACTGAGGCCTGGGCGTAGAATTGAGGTCAGTGCGACGAGCTGGCGATACCGGAACCAAGCGGTCATCCGGAACCACGATTGAAACTGCCTCCTCCAGGCGGGCAAAGCAGAGGGCTTTGATGATCGGGGTGACGACCGCCGGTTCGGACGAGCTGGATGAACTCAG
>JBBAUQ010000058.1:0-8550 GCA_040398125.1 Solirubrobacterales bacterium
GATCGGCCTGGACGGTATGCCACGACGGGTTGCCGACTATGCAGCCGTCTACGGTGACTGGAACCTCACGATCACGATCTTCTCGGCGATCCTCGGCATCGCGCAGCTGGTGTTCGTCTACAACATGGTCGTCAGCTGGAAGTACGGGCCGAAGGCCAGTGCGAACCCGTGGCGATCGAAGACGATCGAGTGGCTCGTTTCTTCGCCACCGCCCACCTTCAACTTCGATGAAATACCGAGGGTCGTTGGCGGCCCATACGAGTACGGGACGCCCGGCGCGCGGCACGCGATCATGTCCGATGACCGATCAGAGCCCGACATCCCGGAGCCGAAACCCTCGACCGTGGCTGCGCCTTCGTGAGGCCGCTGCTCCTCTTCATGAACGAGGTAGCCGGGGGGCGGAAGCTTTTGGCTGCCACCAATGAGAGAGCCGCGGATGCCTCCTACGTCGTCGTGGTGGCGCCCCAGAACCAGCCGGCCGTCGGCCAGCTGTTCGACCCCGAGGAGGCCTATGAGGCCGCGCGCAGCCGGGTCGAAGTCACGCTTGCCGTTCTGGAAGAGTTCGGGATAGAGGCGATCGGAGAGGTAATGGACCCGGCCCCGGAGTTGGCCCTGGGGGACGCGATTCGTTCCCACCGCCCCTCGGAAGCCCTGATCTCCTGTCTCTACGAAACCCGCTTCGGATTCGCCCGGCGGGACCTGGTCGAGTGGGCCAAGTCCGAGTTCCAGCCCGAAACCGAGATCATCCACATCCCAGTGCGGATCGAGGACGATTCGGTCCGCCAGGACCTCACCCACACCCTGGTGGTCGCCAACCAGACCCTTTCCGACCCTGACCTGGCCAACCGGCTGCTCGAGCTGGCCAAGGCCTCGCCCCACCGTTTCACGATCATCGCTCCGGCGACCGAGGGAGTGCCGGCCGGCAAGCTGACCCGTTCCCTGGCCGGGCTCCTGGCGGCCCTGTACCGCAGCGACGTGGATGCCACCGGCCAGCCGATTACCCCCGATCCGTTTTCCGCGGTCAAGGATGCGATCGAGCACTACCAAGTGGACGACATCTTGATTTCGACCCTTCAGGCCGACCAGTCGAAGTGGCTCGAGGAGGACCTGATCGGGCGCGTGAGGGAGCTGACCGACAAGCCCGTTTCACACCATGAAGCCGGTCGTGCGCCGGCCGAAGTCGCAGCGGCCGTGGCCGGCGGTGGGGATGCGGCAAGACAGGATGATGATTCCGACAACGCAGAGGCAGCAGCCTCTGCCGCCGGGGCGAGCGAGGGTTAGGTAGATGGAGAGCGCCAGCGTCGCCGTAGGGCAGGCAGAAGAGCATCACCATCACGGGCCACCCGAGGCCAACCAGAGTGCCCGCATAGACCAGACCGTCCTCGGCATCCTCCTTTTCATCCTCTCCGAGGTGATGCTCTTCGCCTCGTTCTTCGCCGCCTATTTCTTCCTCCGGGTGGTTTCAGGCGATGGAGTCTGGCCCCCGGTCGGCGTCGAACTGCCGATCTTGATCGCCGGCGTCAACACGGCCGTGCTGATTTCCTCGAGCTTCACCGTCCATTACGCCCTGGAAGCGATCAGGCGAGGCAACCACCGTGGTCTGAAGCTCGGCCTGATAATGACCTGGCTTCTCGGCGCGACCTTCCTTTTCATCCAGATCAACGAGTACATCCACCTCGGCTTCTCCCCGGCCGACGGCTCCTTCGGCTCGATCTTCTACAGCCTCACCGGCCTCCACGGGGCCCACGTCTTCGTCGGCCTCCTGCTGCTGACCTTCGCCACGGTCCGTGCCCTCAGGGGCCATTTCGGGCCGAAGCAGAAGGATCACCTGGGGGTCGAGGTGCCGGGAATCTACTGGCACTTCGTCGACATCATGTGGATCATCGTGTTCGTCACGATCTACATCATCTGAGTCGGGCGTGGGAAACCCACTGAAGTCCGAGGCAGCCGCTTTCAAGTGGCTGATTTCGGTGGTCGTTTCAGCCGGAGTCGTCGTTCTGGTGGCGGAGCTGGTCTCCTCGACCGCCGGCTTCCTGGTCGGCCTGGTGATCCTCGCCGTCTATGTCGTGTTTATCGTCCGGGGGCTGGTCCACATGCTCGGCACCCCGGATGAAGAGGACGTTTAGGGGCTTCCCGCGAGCCTCCTGGGTGTCGGGAGGGCCCCTCAGCCCTGCCCGGAGGGGCGGGCCCAGTAGGACTTGACCAGGGGTTGGGTCACGGTCCAGAGGGTCTTCTCGCCGGCCCGGAAGCTGTGGGTATCGCCAGGGCCGAGGGCCAACCTCGTTCCGTCAGCCATCTCGACCTCGGCCTGGCCCCGGATGACCAAGAAGGACTCTTCCTCTTCGGTGTCGGTGAAGGTCCCCGGGGTGCACATCCAGAGTCCGGCTACCTCGGTCCCGTCCTCGGATTCCGAGAGTGAGAGGTCCCAGGCTTCGGGCTCGCCTTCGACCACCTGTTCGGGGTCAAAGGGGTCGGGCTCGAATTCCTCGAAAAGCGGGTGGTTCTCGTCCATTAGCTCAGGATACCCCCGGAGCGGCCCGGGCCGGAGCTCGGGCCCTGGACCAGTCGATCTGTCCGGCCACCGCGACCGACCAGAGGACCGAGACCCAGATCAGAGTTGCCGTAACCACGTGGAACCAAACCAGTATTGCCGGCAATTCGAGCAGCCACTGGGCGATTCCGAGTCCGATCTGGAAAACCAGCAGGCCAGCTGTGATGGCGACTGGCTTGACGGCCCGGTGATCCCCGCCCCTTCTCATCAGGATCGCCAGCACGACGAAAGTCGCCAGGGCGAAGATCACGGCCATGGTTGCGTGCCGCTGGGCGATCCACTCGAGGGTCTCGGCTCCCTTGAAGTCAAAGCGCTGCACCAGGGTCAGGTCATGGTCCCCCGGGTGGGGGCCAGAGGCAGTCGTGATCGTGCCGAGCAGGACGGTCAGCTGGCCGAACGGGATCAAGGCCCGGACCGACCAGACGCCGAATGCGTCGCTCGAGAAGCGCCTATCGCCCGGCTCGTAGCGTGAGCACCAGTAGAGGACGAAGGCAGCGTCCAGAAGGATCATCGAGAGGATGAAGTGTCCGATGACCAGCTCCGGGGGCAGGTGGTGCTCGACCACCAACGCCCCGAGCACGGCCTGGCCGAGCACCCCGATCGGCAGCAGCGCTCCGAAGAAGGCAAGGTGCCACCTGAACGGCCGGCGGAAGAAGGCGAGCAGTGAGGCGGCGATCACGGCGAGTCCGACGAAGCCGGTCAGCAGCCTGTTTCCATACTCGATCCAGGCATTTATCTGGGCCGGGGCGATGTACTGGCCATAGCACTTGGGCCAGTCCGGGCACCCGAGCCCGGAGGCCGTAAGGCGTACCGCGGAGCCGGTGAAGACGATCAAGATCAGGGCCAGGAGGGCGACCAGGGTCACCTTGGCGTAGGTCTGCCCGGAGATGGTCAGGCGGCTCGACATCGCGGGAGCGCTCCGGTCACTGCCTCGACCCGAGAAACGACCGTCACTTACCCCCGGAGGTCGAGTTCACGAGGAAGTCGACCAGCTGCTTCATCTCATTGGCCGGCATGTCTGCCCAGCGGTTCGGCATGACGGCGTTCTCGTAGCCCTTGGCCTTGACCGCGTTGGGGTTGCGGATGCTCTGTTCGATCTGCTTGCGGGACATCATCGGGATGTTCTCGTCGAGGTTCGGACCACTGACCCCGGCCGACTTGGCAGCCGCGAGGATGTGGCAGGCGCCGCAACCGTTGTTCGCGTAAACCTGGGCACCGGGTCCCTCTCCGGGCGCCTTGGGCGGCTTCGCCCCCCTGACCCCTGCGTAGCGCGCAACGTAGGCAGCGACGTCCTCGAGGTCGTTCCCGCTGACGATGTTCGCTGGCATCGAGACACCGGGGTAGCCGTCGACTGTGGGTCGGGGATGCTGGATCATGTAGCGAACGATTCCCTTGACGGTCTCCTCGGTCATGCCAGCTTCGCGGGCCGCTTTGAAGGCATCGTCGAGGTTCGGTCCCTGGTTGCCCTGGCTGCCGGCCTGAGCCATGGTGTGGCAGGTGCCGCACTTGGCGTTGAATAGCTGTCGGCCGCGGTCTTCGAAGCCACCTGTGATCGGTGCTGCGGTCGATGTCCTGCACCCTGCCGCAATGCCGGCGACCAACCCGAGTGCCAGGAGGAGGCCAACGATCTTGAAGAGGGGCTTACGGTTCACGTTCGTCACCTGAATCTCCCGGGATTCTACCGGTCGGCCAGGTCTTTACGAGTCGCGACCGATCGGCTACGCTGGTTACTATCGTCACAAGCAGATCTGGAGGTCGGCCGTGCGGGTAAGCGTCGGAATGTCAGATGTCGTGTTGCGTTTGGGTCCCGGGATCACCCTCCGGAAGGCGGCGAGCGAGATGGTCGACAAGGGCATCGGTTCGGCGATCGTCGAGGATGAAGGTTGGCCGGTTCCGAGGATCATCACCGAGCGCGACATCCTGCGGGCCGTCGGCTCCGGACTCGATCCCGACAGCGAACAGGTCGGTGACCACATGAGCGAGAGCGTCATCACCGCCTCTCCCGAATGGAGCATGGAGCGGGCAGCGATGGAGATGTCGAAGCGCCGGATCAGGCACCTCGTCGTCTACCGGGACGGCGAACTGGTGGGGGTGCTTTCCATGCGCGACATCATGGAGGCCTGGACCGCTGACGGGGCGACGTCTGGCGGACCCCCCTAGACGGTGAGAATCAGCTCAGGACGGATCGTCCAGGCGCGGTGCCGAGAAGCTCTCGACGGGAAGCTCGGACCTCGGTGGTTCCTTGTCCCTCGGTAGTCCGTAGAAGTCCCTGACACCACGCCGAATCATCTTGCGCAGTGCGAGCAGAGCCATGCCGGCTCCGGCGACGGCCAGCCACCAGGCCGGGATGAAGAACCCAGTTGCAAAGGTTCCGGCCACCAGTCCGAGCAGGCCGGCAGCGAAAACGGCCGGGGCCCAGGACGGGGCCGGCATCCGGATGGTCTCGGTCGGTTCCAGCACCACGGTCTCGCCACCCTCGCCTTCATGCACGTTGCCGGCGGTCGACTCCTCGATCACCTCGGTCTGGCCGTCTGGTGCCTCCTCGACGACGGTCTCGGTGTCGGTACCTTCTTCGACCTCGATCACCTCTTCCTCGACCACCGGTTCCTGTTCCGTTGGATCAGTCATGCGATGTAGAGGGTGGCAAAGAGGAAGGTAATGGCGAAGATGAGGGCAGCGCCGACCCCGTAGACCATTCCGGTCGAGAAGTCACGTCTTGAAGTCTTGCGATCCATCTATTTCTCCATTCAGGCGACGGCGTCGACGGCCATTGCCACGAAGAGCAGGGCCAGGTAGGCGAGCGAGAAGAGGTAGGTCCGAAGGGTCAAAGCCATGGAAGGACGTCGCAGGAGGGTTGCGGCCAGGCCCGTGAAGGCCAGACCCAGCCCGACGGCCGCAACGAGGTAGATCGGCCCGAGCAGGCCGGTGAAGGCCGGGCCGAGCGAGACGGCAAAGAGAATCACGGTGTAGACGAGGATCTGTCGACGGGTGACTAGTTCACCCTTGACGACCGGAAGCATCGGCACCCCGGTCTTCTCGTAGTCATCCTTGATCATCAGTGAAAGTGCCCAGAAGTGGGGGGGAGTCCAGAAGAAGATGATCGCGAACGGCCAGAGCGCCTCGAGGGACAGTGATCCGGTCGCGGCGGCCCAACCGACCAGCGGCGGCACGGCACCGGCGCTCCCGCCAATGACGATGTTCTGTGGCGTAAGTGGCTTCAGCCAGACCGTGTAGAGGAGGATGTAGCCGAGGAATCCGACCATCGCCAGGATCGCAGCGAGCGGATTGACCGTCATCCAGAGCTGGAGGAAGGCCGCCATGCCCAGGACGAGCCCGAAGATGAGCCCGTGGGTTGCCGGGATCCGGCCACTGACGATCGGGCGGGAGCTCGTGCGCTCCATGCGGGCATCGCGGTCCCTGTCGAGGTAGTGGTTCACCGCCCCGGCGCCCCCGGCGGCGAGGAAGCCCCCGAGGATCGTCCAGAGGATGACCGAGAGCGGCGGGCCGGAGGGTTCGGCAACGAACATGGTCGTCACCGTGGTCAGCAGCAGCAGGATGATGATCCGGGGCTTGGTCAGGGCGAAGTAGTCCCGGACGGTTGCCGCTATGTCAGCGAGGCTTTTCCCGGTTATCCCGCCCTGTCGGATGCGGGCGCCCTGGGGCTGTACTCCATCGATCATCAGACTCAGCCTACCGGCTCGCCTTCCCGTGAATGGCCGTTGCGTGAGGCCTCCCGGTCACCCAGGATCTCGCGGATGTCATCGAGCGGCCGGTCACTCCGGACATCTGGCAGGACATCGAAATTGTGCGCCGGTGGTGGTGACAGGGCAAGCCACTCGAGGGTCGAGGCGCGATACGGATCGGGCGGAGCGGTCGGTTCCTCGATGCGGCTCCGGATCAGGTTGCCTACCGCGAGGATCGTGCCGAGGAAGAAAAGGAGGGTGCCGAGCAGGGCGATCAAGTTGAAGAGCGACAGCCCTTCGCCGCCGAAGAAGCGGAAGGAGTCCGTTACTTGACCCTCGACGCCGGCTGCGAAGAGCGGCCCGAGCGCGATCAGGATCCCGATGAACATGACCCAGAAGGACTTCGCGGCGCGGTCCTCGTTCAGCTTCCTTCCGGTCATCTTCGGATACCAGTAGGTGACGGCAGCCAGTCCCCCGAAGATCGCGAAGCCCGCCAGGGCGAAGTGAGTCGCTGCCCAGGCGTCATAGGTCTGCTGGAGTTGCGTGGCGACGGCGATTGTCGACTGGCCGACCTCGGCCAGGAGGCCGATCGAAGCTATCGAGAGGGCTCCCATCGAGAAACGGAGCGGAGCGGTCATGTTGAAATCACTGTGCTGGACCGCCGAGATCAGCGTCCTGAAGGCGATACCGAACGGGACTATCAGCGCCAGCGCCATGAACATCGAGAAGTACTTGAATGCCGAGCCGACCGGGGCGTTCAGCAGGTTCTGCCCCCAGGCGAGCAGGCCGATCACGGCAATCGCCACCAGCGAGCCGAGGAAGGCGTTGCGCGACGGCAGCGGCTTGCGGGTGAAGGTCTGGACGATCTCGGCCATCGCGCCAAGGGCGACCACGGCGACCAGCACGTAGGCCGAGGAGAAGAAGAGGTAGGAGAGGTGCTGCCAGAGGAGCGGGGCCCCACCACCGCCGGTGAAGAATCCACCGCCGAGCCGCCGGTCGATCATCAGCATCACCAGCGCGGCCAGGAAGATCGGAGCGGCGACGAAGAAGAGCCATGACGCAATCGCGGCCGCCCAGGTGAAGAGCGGCACTCGGCGCCATGCCATGCCGGGGGCCCGGAGGTTTCGGATGGTCACCAGCAGGTCGATCGTCAGGAGCAGCAGGCCCAGTACCGCCAACCCGACTGAGGCGATCCAGGCGTCGACCCCATTGTTGGAGGTGAAGGCCAGTTCGGACAGCGGGGGAAGGGGATTGATGCCGGCCTCGGGCGGCGTGAACACGAAGGAGAGGTAGAGCAGGAGGCCGCCGAGGATGAAGAGCCACATGCCGATCTGGCCGACTCTTGGAAGGGCCGTACCGCGACTGCCGATCTGGAGCGGGACCACGTAGTAAGCGAGCCCGATGACGAGCGGCAGGGCGAAAAGGAAAACCGAGGTCGCCCCGTAGACCGACAGCAACCGGTCGTAGGTCACCGGGTCGAGGAAGAAGTTGTCGGGGATGGAGAGCTGCAGACGGATCAGTACGAGCTCCACCAGGGCCAGGAAGAGGGCGCCGAAGGAAGTTCCGATCAGGATGCGGCCGATGTCCTTGTGGTCGGCGCTGGTCGCGAGCCTGACCCAGGCGGGACGCCGGTCGGTCAGCTCGCCTTCGACTGCGAGCTCTGGACGGGTCGGCGGTGCGGTCTGCGGGTAGGTACTCAACGGGACGCCCTCTCTGCTGCGCGGAGCAGGTCACCCTCGACTGCGTCCTGGGCCCTCAGGATGTCCTTCCGTAGCTCGGTGACGTACTCCTCGTACCGGTCGGGGGACACTGCCTCGACTTGGGCAGTCATCCAGGCGTACCCCTGGCCCGAGAGCGTTGCGGCGCGACCGGAATAGGTCCCCTCCTCGTCGGCGCGGAAGTGCACCTTGTTCGTCTTCCCCGGGACGGCCTGCGCCTTGCCGGTCAGTTCAGGAACGTTCCAGCTGTGGATGACGTCGCTCGAGACCAGGTCGAGGGCGACCGTGACCCCGACCGGGACAACCAGCCGGTGGTAGCTGAAGGAAGCGTTCGGGTAGTCGAATCGCCAGAGCCACTGTTGGCCGGTCGCCTTCAACTCGAGCACCCGGTCGGCGTTCATTCCCGGTATGTCGGCCCTCGAGGTCGTCTCCGGGACCTGGCGGGAGTTGCTGGAGAAGATGGCCGCGACCACGAAGACGGCGAGGGCGATCACGGCGAGGCCGGCACCGAATCTCAACGGCCTTCCCGCGGCCTGCCCCCCCTGGTCGGGGACGGCCCGGTAGCGGGGCCGGGCGGCACGGACTATCGCCAGGTTGA
>JBBAUQ010000059.1:0-8534 GCA_040398125.1 Solirubrobacterales bacterium
AATGAACTGCGGGGCAAAAGGGGCTCCGGTCGAGTCATTCTCCTTGTTGAGGATCGACCCCGTGGCAAACACCGAGCCCTCGGCGACCTCGACTCCCTCCACGGTCCGCACCTTCTTCAGGAACCGGTCGGGGAATGCCGGGACGCTGCCATCGAGCTGGCGGACCTTCTCCTTTCCGGTGATGGTCACATCGATCCGCTCGTTCGACCGGACGAAAATCTCGTCGAAGGCCTCGTTGGTCGTATCGGTAAGGACGTAGGTCCCCGAGACGAGCGCAATCCCGAACACCACCGCGACCGCGGTCATCGCCGTGCGCCACTTCCGGGCGAACAGGTTCTTCAGACTGAGCCGCAGCAAGTCCGTGGCTCAGGCGAGCGTCTTCAAGAGCTCGATCACGGCGTCGGCCGATACCGGCGGGGCGTCGTGGACCAGACGACCGTCCCTCAAGGCGATCAGGCGATCGCCGTGGGCGGCCGCATCCGGTTCATGGGTGACCATGATCACGGTCTGGCCGAACTCATCGACCGCACCCCTGAGCAACTCCAGGACGTCGACCGAGGACTTCGAGTCGAGGTTGCCGGTCGGCTCGTCGGCGAACAGAACGGCCGGCTTGGTCACCAGCGCCCGGGCGATTGCCACCCGCTGCTGCTGGCCGCCCGATAGCTCTGCCGGCCGGTGGTCACGACGGTCGGTCAGGCCGACCCGATCGATCACCAGGTCGACCCAGTCGGGATCGGGACTGCGCTTGGCGATGGTCAGCGGCAAGAGGATGTTCTCCTCGGCCGTGAGAACGGGCAGCAGGTTGAAGAACTGGAAGACGAATCCGAGCTTGTCCCTTCTCAACTCGGTCAACTCACCGTCGTCGAGGCCGGTGATGTCGACTCCCTCGACCTCGACGATCCCGGCCGTCGGCCGGTCGAGTCCGGCGAGAATGTGCATCAGGGTCGACTTGCCCGAGCCCGACGGTCCCATGATCGAGGTGAACCGGCCCCTCTCGAACTCCACGTCCACCCCGTCGAGGGCCCTCACCGCTGCCTCGCCCTCACCGTAGACCCGCTCGAGTCCCCGAGCAACCACGATCGATCCCTGGGGAGACCCTGTACGCCCTTCCTGCTCCATCGTCGCTTCCATTTACGAGAGGCTACCCTGCCGGCAACCCCGACCCGGCCGCCCCTGTCTCGACGGGGAAGGGAGAAAGAAAAGGGACGGCGCCCTCAGGCGCCGTCCCGATGAAGCGGATCGCTGTCGCGCTGCTCAGACGTTGCGCGGCAGCAGGACCTCGCGAGCGATCACCATGCGCTGGATCTGGCTGGTGCCTTCGTACAGCTGCATGATCTTGGCGTCGCGCATGAACTTCTCGACCGGGTACTCCTTGATGAACCCGTAACCACCGTAGACCTGGACGGCGTCAGTGGTCACTTCCATCGCCGAGTCGGCCGCAAACCGCTTGGCCTGCGAGGACGAGAGGGTGTTGCGGATCCCGTTGTCGAGCTGCCAGGCCGAGAGCCAGGTCAAGAGGCGAGCCGCATCGACCTTGACCGACATGTCGGCGATCAGGAACTGGATCGCCTGATGCATCGCGATCGGTACCCCGAACTGCTGGCGCTCCTTCGAGTAATCGGCGGCAGCCTCCATGGCGGCGCGGGCGATACCCACAGCCATCGCGGCAACGCCGGGACGGGTGCGATCGAGGGTCATCATGGCGAGCTTGAAGCCCTTGTTCTCCTCGCCCAGCATGTTCTCCGCCGGCACCTCGACGTCACTGAAGGTGACCGTGGCGGTGTTGGACGCCCGCTGGCCCATCTTGTCTTCCTTCTTGTCGATGGTGATGCCGTCCTGGCGGTCGACCACGAAGGCCGTGATTCCGCGGCTGCCGGCATCGGGGTCGGTCTTGGCGTAGACCGTGTACCAGTCGGCGTACTGACCGTTGGTGATGAAGCACTTCGAGCCGTTGAGGACGTACTTGTCGCCCTGCTTCACGGCCCGGGTCTTCATTCCGGCCACGTCGGAGCCGGCGTCGGGCTCGGTCAGGCAGAAGGAGGCCAGCTTGGGAGACTCGGCCAGCATGCCGAGGTACTTCTTCTTGGTCTCCTCGGATCCGCCCAGATCGACCGGTGCGGCCGCCAGACCGTTGGCACCGATGCTGGTGCCGATGCCGGAGCAACCCCAGGCCAGCTCTTCCTCGATCAGGCAGCCCGACAGGTAGTCGAGGCCGGCACCGCCGTACTCGGTGCTGAGGTGGTTGTTCATCAGGCCGAGCTCCCAGGCCTTGTCCAGGATCTCCTGGGGCCAGGTGCCGTCCTTGTCGTATTCCCAGGCGACGGGACGCATCTCGTTCTCGGCGAAGTTGTGCGCCATCTCCTGGAGGTCCTTCTGCTCATCTGTCAGCGTGAAATCGACCACTATTCCGTCAACTTTCCTTGGTTGGGTGAAGAACAGTTGCGAAGCCCACTGGAACGGCCTACGCAGCTCCCGATTGACTCGTCAGTCAACCGCTATGCCCGAAGGGTACCGGATGGCCGGATGGCCGACCGGAAAAGGCCATTAATCTCCACCACAGGGTGGTTTCCTTCATTTCGGCAACTGACTTCGGGCTGTTCCTGCTGATCACGATGCTGGTCTTCGTCCCGATTGCCGCATTCGCCTTTGCCCGCTCGGGCAAGGCCCTGCGGGAGCTCGGGAAGGGGCCCTGGGCAATCGACCGTGACCCGGCGGGAGATCGGAAGAGCGATTCGCCAGCGACCCCCGGGCCGGCCGGTGACCGTGAGCGGGTCGAGGAGATCCGCCAGATGGTCGTGGCCGCCGATTACCGGCGACGGTCCAGGGGGGAGGACGGAATCGAGGTCGAGGAAGAGGTTTCCCGATTGCTGGCGATGGAAGTCGATGTCTCGGTGACCCACCCCGGGGACGGTGTCGGGGATCGCGGCGAGGGAGACGGCGCCGACGGAGATACCCACGATGTCGTCATCGAGATCAGGCAACTCGTGGTGGCGAACAACGAACGCCGGGTCCGTCGCGGGCTGGAACCGCTCGACGTCGAAACCGAGGTCAATCGGAGACTCGAGGAGTGGACCTGATGAGACCGTACCCGGCGCAACGCGGGGGCTAAGATCAGTTCCATGGAAGAAGGAGCCGGCGAGTTCGAACTGGAAGACCTCGTGGTCCAGCCCGGGCTGTACTTCAGTCCGCAGACCGAAGTCGTCATCGCGGTGGACGACTCGGCCTCGATCGACCAGGAGATCTTCAACCTCGAGGCATTCGAAGGGGCGCAGTGGGTCCGGATCTCAGAGGAAGTCCCACTCGACGAGCAGCGGCGAGACGAACTGCTGGAGCAGTTCCAGACCCGCTACCACGCCGGGGGGCCGGGTTCGATCTCCTCGACGGCGCTCGAACAGGGCGATGACGAGGTCGACGAGGATGAACCGGGGCAGGAGGTCGGCCGGGAAGACTGAGTGGCCGCCAGGCCAGGCAACTCCCGAGCCCTTAACCCAATGATCGAGCCAGGGGATACCGCTCCGGACTTCGCCCTGCCCGATCAGGATGGCAACACGGTGCGACTCTCCGAACTCGGTGACCGAACGGTCGTTCTCTACTTCTACCCGCGCGCCGACACCCCCGGGTGCACGACCCAGGCCTGCGGGGTCCGGGACCGCTCGAGCGAGTACGACGACCTCGGTTCGGTCGTCCTCGGTGTCTCACCCGACACGGTCGAGGACATCCATAAGTTCCACGACCGTCACGATCTCGGCTTCACCCTGCTGGCCGACAGCGACCATGAAGTCGCAGAGCTCTACGGAACCTGGGTCGAGAAGTCGATGTACGGGAAGAAGTACATGGGCGTCCAGCGGGCAACCTTCATCATCGGCAAGGATCGCGAGGTGATCGAGGTCTTCCCCAAGGTACAGCCGAAGAAACACGACGACCTCGTTTTGGCTGCCCTCGCCGGCACCGCCTGAGCGGGGTTCACGCGGACCCTGCCGCGATCACCCACCCCGGACGGCCGGATCCCGATCGGGAGCTGCCAGCCTGAACCGGATCCGCGTCGGGGGAAGCGCGTTGTCCGGGTCATCCTGGACGAGGATGAGGTCCAGTCCCCGGAAGTCGTATTGCGATCCGGCGGTGTAGAGGATGAAGTCGGCCCGCACGAGATTCCGGTCCACCCCGCCGAGCCCTTCCACGCCGGTCCCACCGGCACCTGCTCGTTGGAGTGCCCGGCTGAGGTCCCGTGCCTCGATCCTCCCGGTGACGGCCTCGAGGCGATCTGGTGTATCGGCGATCGCTCCTCCGGGATCGGTTTCACCGAACTCCAGTCCACGGGACAGCCCGACCAAACCGGGGCTTCGGCGATCTCCCGGGGCGCCGGCCAGGGCCTCCAGGACGTCACGATGCGTCCGGGCATCGATCGCCACCGTCCGCCTCTCCAGCACCGCATCATTGAAGCCGAGGGAGGTCACCTCGACTTCGGTCGGGCCGATCGGTGGTCGAAGCAGGCTGTCGCGGTCGAGCGCGGTCCCGACGACTTCCCCTGGATCAGTGCCCTCATCTCCCGAGCATCCGGACAGCAACGCCAGCGCAACCATCCAGGCGACGAGCGTTGATCTGCGGCGAGGCCTGGGCACTGGAAGCCAGCGTATATACCTGCTCCGGGGGCCGCGCCCGGCTCCGACCGCGGCACGGGGTGGTGAGCTGACCGGGAGCGTCGAGCAGCTCGAGCGGACTATCATCCCTGCAGTAGCCTCGGCAGTGGTTCTCTGGAAGAGGACCGGCCGGGCGAAAGCCACCCGGAGAGCGCTTACCGATATGGACCGGACAAGACCAGGATCACGTGATCACCTCGACAGCCTGCCGCCAGGGGCGGAACGCTTCTGGGGGAAGTTCGCCGAGACCCGGGCCGGGCGGACCGGTTGCCAGGAAGACACCGGATCGGACCGTGGTGCCCGCGATACCGACGAAGAGCCCGGGCACCGCTGCCTCGAGTGGTGTCCGATCTGCAGGTCGGCCGAACTGGCCGGTTTCGTCGCCACCCCGGACCTGCTCGACTACGTCCAGACGGTCCAGGGCGACCTGGTGACCATCCTGCGCGCGTTCGTCGATGCCTATTGGGAGCGGGTGACAGACGCCGAGCAGGAGAGCCCCGGCCGAACCGAGCCGGACGGCCCGCAAGGCTAGGGTGCCGGCGGCGGCTCCATGCCGACCCGCCTCATTCCCGATTCGATCTCGCTGTTCACCGTCTCGATGACGGCCACGCGTGCGTAGCGCTTGGAGTCCCCGGGAATGACGAACCAGGGTGCCTCACGACTGTCGGTCCGCTCGAGCATCTCTTCGATGGCCTCCTCGTAGGCAGCGCGCTTATCGCGGTTGCGCCAATCCTCCTCGGTCAGTTTCCAGCTCTTCAACGGATCCTTCTCCCGTGCCTCGAACCGCTTTAGCTGCTCCTCCGGCGAAATGTGGAGCCAGAACTTGACGATGATCATGCCCTCGGCCACGAGGCCCTTCTCGAAGTTGGTGATCTCGCCGTACGCGCGACCCCACTCGGCTTCCGTGGCAAATCCCTCAACCCGCTCGACCAGGACCCGGCCGTACCAGCTGCGGTCGAAGACGGCCATACCGCCCCAACCAGGCAGGACCGGCCAAAAGCGCCAGAGGAAGTGGTGACGCTTCTCATCGGCCGTCGGCGCTGCGAACTGGGAAACCCTCACGTGCCGGGGGTCGAGTGGGAAGACGAGCCGCTTGATCGCGCCACCCTTGCCTGACGCATCCCAGCCCTCCATCAAGACCAGCACCGGGGGACCGAGGTCGCCGCTGCCGAGCTGCCCGCCCAAAGTGAGCCTCAGGGCGGTGAGTCGGGCCTGGGCCTTCTCCAGCCGTTCAAGGCCGTCATGTTTCTTGAACTCCAGGTCGAGGTCGACCTGGTCGAGCCTTCCCATGGGAAAAGCGTAATGGTCGCGGCCGGTCCCGCGCACCGTCGGTCGGCCCTGCCCTATCCTTGCCCGATGGCCGCCGAACCGGGCACTGAAGCTCCCGACTCAGCCGAGGACGTCGAGCGCCGGCTCGCCGAGAGCGGGTATCTCGCCGACCCGGCGACCGCCCTGATCGCCTTCCTGGCCCAGCGCCTCGGCAAACCGGTGCTGGTCGAGGGGCCGGCCGGGGTCGGCAAAACCGAGCTGGCCAAGGCCATCGCCAGATCGAGCGGCCGGGAGCTGGTCCGTCTCCAGTGTTACGAGGGACTGGATGAGGCGAAGGCCCTTTACGAGTGGAACTACCGCAAGCAACTGCTGCAGATCCAGGCCGATGGAACGAGGGAGGAGGCCGATGGCCCTTCCGGGCTGGAGCGCATCTTCTCCTCCGAGTTCCTGCTCGAGCGACCGTTGATGCAGGCGATCGCCAGCGAGGAACCGGTCGTCCTGCTGATCGACGAGATAGACAAGACCGATCAGGAATTCGAAGCGATGCTGCTCGAGCTCTTGTCCGACTTCCAGATCACGATTCCCGAGATGGGCAGGGTCGAAGCCCGGACCCACCCCGTTGTCGTGCTGACCTCGAACGACTCTCGTGAGTTGACCGAAGCGCTGAAGCGCCGCTGTCTCTACCTCTGGCTCGACTACCCGGCCCCGGAGAGAGAGCTCGAAATCATTCGGCTCCATGAGCCCTCCATCGACGAGTCCCTGGCCCGGCGTCTGGTGGAGGTCGTGGGGATGGTCAGGGAGCTGGACCTGAAGAAGCCTCCTTCGATAGCCGAGTCGATCGATTGGGCCCGGACCCTGCTGTTGATCGGGGCCGAGCAGATCGATGAACAGGTGTTCCGCGACTCGCTCTCGATAATCGTCAAGCATCGCTCCGACATGGATTCCGTGGTGGCCGGGATAGTGCCCCGTCTGGCTGGTGGCTCCCCCGGGAAGGGTTCGAACGGAACGCCGGCAGGGGCCCGTTGAGCCCCTCGGCCATGGCCGGCGACGGCTCCATAGCGGGCCGGGTGATCGAGTTTTGTGGTGAGCTCCGGGCCGAGGGGCTGGCCGTGGGTACATCGGAGACTCGTGACGCTCTGCAGGCCCTCGAATCGATCGAGTGGGGTGACCAGGGGGACTTCCGGGAAGCCCTGGCCACGACCCTGGCCAAGTCACAGCGTGACCGGGAGGTCTTCGATCTCGTCTTCCAGCGGTTCTTCTTCCGCTCGGCCGAGCAGGCGGCCCTGGATAACCGGGAGCTCATGGAGGCCGAATTCACACCCGAACTTTCGGGGGAGCTGCGGGACGCAATCGATATGGAGCAACTCGGCCAGGCCGTCTCGGCTGCGATCGAAGCCGGTGACCGAAGTCAGATGAGTGAGCTCGCCCGTTTGGCGATCGAGCTGTTTCGGACCGAGGGTGAACCCTCTGGCGTGGTCGGGGTTGACCTGCAGAGGATCAGGCGTGGACTCGGCATCGCACCGTCGGACGATGACTCCCGCGGTGCCCTGCCGACCGAGCGAGTCCGGGAGTTCGAGGCGATCGTTCGGGAGGAGCTCAACCGCCGGCAGATCGCCCGGCAGGGCAAGCTGCCTCCGCCGAAGCCACTCCTGGAGCTCAACCGGGCGCTGCCCACGCAGGGTGCCCGTGACCTGGTCGAGGTCCGGCGGGCCGTGACCAGGATGAAGCGGCGTCTGGCAACGGTCGGCCAGGAGCAGCGCGGCTCACGGCGGGGCCGGACGATCGACCTGCGGCGGACCATGCGTGCCTCACTCGAGACCGGCGGCGTTCCCCTCCGGCTCGGCTACCGGCCCAAGCGGCCGCGCAAGCCCGAGATCTTCGTGTTGTGCGACGTCTCGACCTCGGTGAGCTCATCATCGACCTTCTTCCTCTCGGTACTCCACGCCCTGCATGACTCGTTCAGGCGCCTGCGCAGCTTCGTGTTCGTCGAGCGAATCTCTGAGGTGACCCACCTGTTCGAGGAGGAACGGGAGTTCCCCCGCATCTCGGAGAGGATCAGCGCCGAAGGTGGCGTGGTCGACGTGTCGGGCTACACCGACTACGGCCGGGTCTGGCTCGAGTTCCTCGGGGACGTCGCGCCGGAGCTCGGCCCGCGATCGAACGTGATCGTGCTGGGTGATGCCCGGACTAACGGTCGCCCGCCGGCAACCGAGGCATTCGCCCAGATCACCTCGAAGGCCGGCCGGGTGTTCTGGCTGAACCCCGAGCCACGTCCCTACTGGAACTACGGAGACTCGGTGATGAAGGCCTACATGCCCTTCCTGGACGGTGCCCACGAGTGCTGGAAGACCGAACACCTCGAGCTGTTCGTCGATCTGATCGCCTCGACCGGCCGTGATCCGGTGCGAGCCGCCTAGGGTCCCCCGGGGGACCGAGCCTGCCAGGCGTCCTCAGGGGCTACCAGGACGAGGACCTCATCGGGGAGCCGTCCCTCGACCAACTGCTCCAGATCCACCGATTCAAGGACGTTCCTAAGGCTCGCCCGGACGGCGATCCAGACGTCCTGCAGGCCGGTCGCATTCCCCCGGTACTCGATCGATTCCGGCGGCGCAGACTGCACATTGGCGA
>JBBAUQ010000060.1:0-5547 GCA_040398125.1 Solirubrobacterales bacterium
GTGAACGCGAGACCTCCTCGTCCAGCCCCCTGGACTCGAGGTAGAACATCTGGGCCGGATCGACCTGGGCGATCGCCGCTGCGTGGGTGCAGGCGACGTCATCGGCAAGGATTTCGAGGCCCGGTATCGCGTCGGCGTGCGCATCGGGGGAGAGCAGCATGTTCCGACATTCCTGAAAAGCGTCGGTCTTCTGGGCGCCCTCCTCGACCTTGATCATCCCGCGCCATACGGCACTGGAGTCCTCGGCCAGGACTCCGCGGAAAGCGAGGTCCGAGACCGTGTTCTCGGCAGCATGTTCCTGGAGGGTGTCGTAGTCGAGGTGCTGTGAGTTCCCGGTCGCGTATCCGCCCGTGACCCTGGCCTCCGAGCCTTGTCCGACCAGTCGTGTGGTCATACGGACCTTGCCGTTGCCGGAACCGAAGCCGAGGGCCGCCCAGTCGAGGTAGCCGTCCCGTTCGACCACGGCCCGCTGGGAGGAGAAGAGCCAGGCGTTTTCCGACAGGTCCTGCGAGGTGACGTAGTGGAGCCGGGCGGCCTGACCTACCGAGATCTCGACCACGGTGTTGAGCAGTGCCTCGGGATCATCCGAGGAGGACCGGTAGTCCTCCCATACCTCGGCGCTGGCCCCCTCCTCAAGCACCACCAGGGTCCGCCAGGAGACGGCCGAGCCGGACTCCTCGAGGTCGAGTTCGATTCTGATCGGTTCTTCGCACTCGACCCCCTTGGGAACGTAGACGAACACCCCGTCCTGCCACTCGACTTCATTCCGGGCCACGAAGGGATCCTCGGCCGAGACCAGTGAGCCTAGGTGTTGCTCGATGAGCTCGGGATGTGAGGCCAGTGCTTCGGCCAGGGGCATCACCACTGCCTCCCCGGTGCCACCGGAAATCCCGGCCGCTGCCGCTGCAGTGGTGAAGCGGTCGAGTTCGAGGCGATCGAGATCGGTGAATTCCCAGCCCTTGGCCTTGCGGTCGGGCAGAGGGATGCTCTCGACCAGCTCCCTTCCCTTCTCACGGCGAGCGGCGAGCCATTCGGGCTCGGCCGCCACCGGACTAGCCAATGCTTCCCTCCATCTGGAGCTCGATCAGGCGGTTCAGTTCGACCGCGTACTCCATCGGCAGCTCCTTGGTGACCGGCTCGATGAAACCGTTGACGATCATCTTCGAGGCCTCTTCCTCGCTCAGACCGTGGGCCTGGAGGTAGAAGAGCATGTCGTCGCCGACCTTGGAGACGGTTGCCTCATGGCCGATGTCGGCATCGTTCTCGTCGATCCTGATGGTCGGGTAGGTATCCGACCGTGAATCCTCGTCCAGCAGGAGGGCATCACAGACGACCTTCGAGCGGGTCTCGGTCGCCCCGTCGGCGACCTCGAGCAGGCCCCGGTAGGTCGAGCGGCCGCCGTCCTTGCTGATCGACTTAGAGAAGATCGACGAGGTCGTCTTCGGAGCCGCATGGACGATCTTCGCGCCGGCATCCTGATGCTGGCCGTCTCCGGCAAAGGCGATCGAGAGCACCTCACCGTGGGCCCGTTCACCGGTCAGGTAGATCGACGGATACTTCATGGTGAGCTTCGAGCCAAGGTTGCAGTCGACCCATTCCATCGTGGCTCCTTCCTGAGCCACGGCCCGCTTGGTCACGAGGTTGTAGACGTTCTGGGACCAGTTCTGGACCGTCGTGTATCGAACCCGCGAGCCCGGCTTGCAGATGATCTCGACCACTGCCGAATGAAGCGAGTCGGTCGAGTAGACCGGTGCCGTGCAGCCCTCGATGTAGTGGATCTCCGAGTCCTCTTCGGCGATGATCAGCGTCCGCTCGAACTGACCCATGTTCTCGGTGTTGATCCGGAAGTAGGCCTGGAGGGGCATCTCGACCTTGACGCCCTTCGGCACGTATACGAAGGAGCCGCCCGACCAGACTGCCGAATTGAGTGCGGCCAGCTTGTTGTCATTGGGAGGAATCACCGTTGCCCAGTACTCGCGAACGATGTCCTCGTGCTCGCGCAGCCCGGAATCCATGTCGAGGAAGATCACGCCCTGCTTCTCGAGGTCTTCACGGACCTGGTGGTAGACGACCTCTGACTCGTACTGGGCGCCGACCCCGGCGAGGAACTTGCGTTCGGCTTCGGGGATGCCGAGACGGTCGAAGGTCTTCTTGATGTCTTCGGGGACGTCGTCCCAGTCACGCTCGGCCCGCTCTGAAGCCCGGACGAAGTAGTGGATGTCGTCGAAGTCGATCTGCTCGAGGTCGCCGCCCCAGTTCGGGGTGGGCCTGGACTCGAAGTGATCGAACGACTTGAGGCGGAAGTCACGCATCCACTGGGGCTCGTCCTTGTACTCGGAGATCTGCTCGACCACCTCGCGGGTAAGTCCCTTGGGGGCCTTGTAGGCGTAGCCGGTCTCGGGGTCGTGGAAGCCGAACTTCTCCTCGTAGTCGGCGTTGATCCCCTGGACTTTTTCCTTTTCCTCGATTACTTCGGGCGTTGCCATCTCAGACCTCCAGAGTGATTGTTTCGCCGTTTACCTCGACCGGAAACGTCTTGACCGGCTGGTAGGCCGGTAGTGTCTTCGGCTTACCGGTTCGCAGGTCGAAGAGCGAACCGTGCCGCGGGCACTCGACCACGCATTGTGACGGGTCCAGCTCGCCATCGGCGAGAGGGCCGTCATCGTGCGAGCACCGGTCCTCGATCGCCAGGAACGTGCCCTCGCAGTTGAAGACTGCGATTGGCTCGCCGTCGTGCTCGACCACCTTGACCTCGCCCGGGCCGAGCTCCGAGACCGAGCAGACCTCGATAACCCGTCCGTCGCTCACTGCGCCTCACCGGCCCTGCAGATGTTTCCAGTCAGATAAGCCACTACCGATAATCCTAGTAAATGAGTCGGATTTGGTGGTCGGCAGCGAGCCGTGTCAGGCTTCCCATTCGGCGGTCTTTCCGAGCCCCGCACCCTTGACGACCTTGAGGCCGAGGAGGGCACATTTCATCCGCGTCGCGGAGATCTCGATCCCGAGTAGCTCGAGCACCTTCTCCTTGGGGAGCGTCACCAGTTCGTCCCTGGTCAGACCGACCAGCTCGTCGGTGAGCATCGAGGTGGCCGCCGTTGAGATCGCACAGCCTTGACCGTCGAACCGGACCTCGGCGACCCGGTCGTCGTCATCTAGCCGGATCGTCACGTGCTGTTCATCCCCGCAGAAGGGGTTGCTGTCCTCGAACTCGAGATCGGGGTCTTCGATCACCCCGAAGTTGTGGGGGCGCTTGTAGTGCTCGAGGATCTGTTCGCGGTAGAGCTCTTCCATTTCCGTGATGGGGTCGCCGGCGGGGCTGACGGCCCTAGAGCTCGAAGACCCGGCGGCAGTCGAGCAGGCCGTCGACCAGTCGATCGACCTCCCCGGGTGAGTTGTAGACGGCAAAACTGGCCCTGGTCAATGCCGGTACGCCGAGCCGGTCCATCAGGATCTGGGCACAGTGATGGCCGGCCCTGACCGCGATTCCGTGGCGATCGAGTATCTCGGCGACATCGTGGGGGTGGACTCCCTCCAGCTCGAAGGAGACGATGCCTTCCCGATCCCCTCCCGTCGGTCCGTACAGGGTGATCCCCGGGACCTCGGAGAGCCTCGGCAGGGCATAGTCGAGAAGGGCCCTCTCCTGTCCGGCTATGACTTCGAGACCGGTCTCCTGGATCCATTCCACCGAACGACCCAGTCCGACCGCCTCGGCGATCATCGGGGTGCCGGCTTCGAACTTGGCGGGCGGCTCGGCCCAGGTGATTCGCTCACGCCCGACCCGCGAGATCATCGAGCCTCCGCCCTCGAATGGCTCGATCCGCTCGAGCATTTCGCGCCGTCCGTGCAGTACGCCGATTCCGGTCGGTCCGTACAGCTTGTGGCCGGTGAAGGCGTAGAAATCGGCACCGATCGCGGCGACGTCGACCGGCACGCGCGGTACTGCCTGGGCCCCGTCGACCAGGGTCATGGCACCGGCTGCCCGGGCCTCGGAAACCAGGTCGGCAACCGGGTTCAGGGTGCCGAGGACGTTGGAAACGTGGGTCAGGCCGACGCCCTTTGGCCCGCGGGCAAGGACCTCCCGGAAGGAAGCCATGTCGAGTCGGCCATCGTCATCGATCGAGATCCACTCGATCGTTGCCCCGGCCCGGCGGGCAGCCAGGTACCAGGGGACGATGTTCGAGTGATGCTCCATCTCGGTCAGGGCGACCAGGTCACCTTCACCGAGTTCCAGCTCGGCCCAGGACTGAACGGCCAGGTTGATCGCCGCCGTTGCGTTGTGGGTGAAGATCACGTCGCGCCGGTCGGCGCCGATGAAACGGGCAACGGTATCCCGGGCGCCCTCGTACAGGGCCGTGGCCTCCTCGGAGAGGGTGTGGACGCCCCGGTGAACGTTGGCGTTGTAGGTGCGGTAGTAGTCATCCATCGCCTCGATCACCTGGACCGGCGTCTGGGCGGTGGCGCTGTTGTCGAGGTAGGCGAGCGGCTGGTCACCGATCGTGCGTTCGAGGATCGGGAACTCGGCCCTGATCTTCGTCAGGTCCCCCTCGGTCAGCCCTCTGGTTTCGGTCGTGGTGGTCATGCGCTTCCGGCTTCGACCTCCTCACGGATCCAGCCGTAGCCCTCGGCCTCGAGCTGGTCGACCAGCTCGGCTCCGCCTTCCTTGACGATCCGGCCGTCGAACATCACGTGCACGACATCGGGCTTGACCATATGCAGGAGGCGCTGGTAGTGGGTGATGACCAGGGCGCCCATATCCGGTCCCGTGAACCGGTTTATCCCGTCGGCCACCGTCTTCAGCGCATCGATATCGAGACCGGAGTCGGTTTCATCGAGGACCGCGAGTTCGGGCTTCAGCAGGGCCAGCTGGAGTATTTCCATCCGCTTTTTCTCGCCCCCGGAGAAGCCGTCGTTCAGGTACCGACTCGAGAAGTCCTGCGGGATGTTGGCGATCTCCATCGCCTCCCTTGCCTGTGCGGCGAACTCCTTGATCTTGAGGGGTTCCTCGCCCCGGGCCTCTCGCTGGGCGTTGAGGATCATCCGCAGGTACTTGCTGACCGCGACACCCGGAATCGCGACCGGGTACTGGAAGGCCATGAAGATGCCCGCCAGGGATCGTTCGTCGGGGTCGGCCTCGGTGATGTCCTCACCGTTGAAGACGATCGAGCCCTCGGTCACCTCGAGGGCCGGATGACCCATGATCGCGTTGGCGAGCGTCGACTTGCCGGATCCGTTGGGACCCATGAGGGCGTGGACCTGCCCCTTGTCGACGGTGAGGTCGAGACCCTTGAGGATCTCCTTGTCCTCGACGCTGACGTGGAGGTTGGTGATTTCGAGTTCTGGCATCTGCCGGTTTCCTCTTTCTTCCTTGTCTGTCGGTTTCCCCGAGGAGAGGTCCTCAGGCGTGGGCCTCGTCCAGCTCGGCCAGGTTACGTTCCGGCCCGGTGAAGGCAACCAGATCGGCCAGGCTCATACCGGCCAGCTCCCGGTTGATACTTCCCTGCACACGCGTCCATAGGAGCTTGGTCGCACAGGTACCGTCCGGGTCGG
>JBBAUQ010000060.1:5557-8463 GCA_040398125.1 Solirubrobacterales bacterium
CGCTCGGGCTGGTCGAGGAAGCACTCCATCGGGGCTATCGGCCCCTCCAGGGCCTCGACCACCTCGCGCATGCCGATCGAGTCGGCCGACCGGGCCAAGGTGTATCCGCCGTGGGCGCCCCGGGTCGATTCGACCAACCCGGCATCACGCAACATCGCGACGAGGTGCTCCAGGTAGGAGAGGGGGAGCTGGTCTGCCTCGGCGATCGCACTCAAAGAGACCGGACCTCGACCGTCACTGCGACCGAGCTCGACCATCAGGCGGATGCCGTATTCAGCTTTGGTCGAGAACAACATTGGCTTAAATCCTAGAGGATTGGTCGGGAAAGATGGCCGGGTCGGCATTGCCTGCGGCCGGACCCGGGGTCCGGTCACCTCGATTTGAGAGAATCTTCAGGTCGGATCTGTACAAACGGTTTTCCGGCGCAGGCCGAGGCCCCCAGGAAACCACCACTTCGTTCCACGGAGGATCGATGAAGACCACGAGAGAGTCGACTTTTGCCGCTTCACTCAGGACGACCATCCTGCTGGCAACCCTGTCCGGGCTGCTCGTAGGAATCGGCTTCCTCGTCGGTGGTCCGAACATGGCGCTGATTTTCCTCTTCGTTGCCGCCGCGATGAACTTCATCTCCTACTTCTTCTCCGACAAGATCGCCCTGAAGATGAGTGGTGCGGTCGCGATGGAGGAGGCAGAGCACCCCGAGTATTTCGAGATGGTGAGGGAGCTGTGCCAGCGGGCCGATATCCCGATGCCGAAGCTCTACATCATCCCGCAGGCCCAACCGAACGCTTTCGCCACCGGTCGGAACTACAGCCATTCGGCCGTGGCGGTGACCGCCGGTATCACCCAACTCCTCTCCAAGGATGAACTCCGGGGCGTGGTTGCCCATGAGCTTGCCCACATCAAGCACCGCGACATCCTGATCCAGTCGGTCGCGGCGACGATCGGCGCGGCGATCACCTACCTGGGCTACATGTTGATGTGGTTCGGGAACAGCAACAACTCCCCGCTCGGGCTGGTCGGCGCCCTGGCCATGGTGTTGCTGGCACCCCTGGCGGCCTCGATAATCCAGCTCGCCGTGTCCCGCCAACGCGAGTACGCGGCCGATGCCGGGGGCGCGGCGATCAGCGGCAACCCCGAATCCCTGGCCAGCGCCCTGGAGAGGCTCGAGCAGGGAGCCGAGGCAATCCCGATGGAGGGGCACGTCAACGATGCGACTGAGCCCCTGTACATCGTCAAGCCCTTCCGCTCCCGCGGACTGGCCGGTCTCTTCTCGACCCATCCTCCGATCGAGGAGAGGGTCGCCCGGCTTCGCCAGATGCGTCCGTCGCTCTAGTCCACAGCGCAACAGCGGCTTGAAAATGGTTGTCGGCAAAGGCCCGGTTGGCCCTGCAGCAACCTGTATATTGGGAAAGGACTGGAAACCCGATAGGCATTCAGGTGATTTGATTTGAATCCCGAGACAGGACAGAAAGTGGCGATCAGGGAGATCTCTCCGAAGGAAGCCTTCGAGGAGCTCCAGGCCGATGAGGCGATCGTCCTGGTCGATACCCGTGAGCCCCACGAGTACGCCGAGGCCAACATCGCCGGCAGCAAGCTGATCCCACCGGCGCTGATCGCCGATCAGATCGAGGCTGCCGTCCCGGACAGATCCACGAAGGTGATCCTCCACTGCCGCTCGGGGGCGCGTTCGATGACCGCAGCGGAGCAGATGGCCGAGATGGGCTACTCCGACCTGGCAAACGTTGCCGGCGGCATCCTGGAGTGGCAGGCCGAGGGTCTGCCGGTCCAGTCGGAGGTGAGCCTGACTCCGGAACAGCGGAACCGGTACTCACGCCACCTCTTGCTGCCCGAAGTCGGAATCCATGGCCAGGAGAAGCTGCTCAATGCCAAGGTCCTGCTCATCGGTGCCGGTGGCCTCGGTGCCCCGACGGCGCTCTATCTAGCCGCTGCCGGTATCGGGACCATCGGTCTGGTCGACGACGACGTGGTCGATGCTTCGAACCTCCAGCGCCAGGTGATCCACAACACCGAGCGGATTGGTGAGCCCAAGACGGCGTCGGCCCGGCAGACGATCGAGGCGCTCAACCCGGATGTCGAGGTGGTCGAGTACGACCTCCGCCTCGATGCCGGCAACATCCTCGAGACGATCGCCGACTATGACGTCATCGTCGACGGCGCCGACAACTTCCCCACCCGGTACCTGTTGAACGACGCTTCGGTCCGACTGGGAAAGCCGGTTGTGTCTGCGTCGATCCTCTCCTTCGACGGCCAGATTTCGACCTTCGTCCCGGGCGAGGGTCCCTGCTACCGCTGCCTCTACCCGACTCCGCCCCCGCCCGAACTCGCTCCCAGCTGCTCGGCCAACGGAGTCCTCGGGGTGATGGCCGGACTTATGGGAATGCTCCAGGCGAATGAGGTGATCAAGTTGGTGCTCGGTATCGGTGAGCCCCTGATCGGCAGGTTGCTGCTCTACGAGGCCCTCAGCACGCGGTTCACCGAGCTGAAGGTTCGCCGTGATCCCGAATGCCCGATCTGTGGCCCCGACGCGCCGGAGATCGATCCGGCCGATATGGGCAAGTTCCCCGATTACGAGGCCTTCTGCGGCGGCCACATCGGCTCCTGAGTTCTTTCAGGCAGATAGGATCACGCCCATGCCATCAGTAAAGATTCCCCCGGTCCTACGGCAGCACACCGGTGACCTCGATCTGGTCGAGGTCGAGGGCGAGACGGTTGGCGCGGTTCTCGAGGCCCTTGTGGCCGAGTACCCCGAAACCCGCCCCCAGCTGTTCTCCGAGGACGGTGAGCTCAACCGGTTCGTCAACGTCTATCTGAATGACGAGGACGTGCGAGTGTTGGACGGACTGGCTACCGGTGCCTCGGCTGCCGACACCGTGATGATCCTC
>JBBAUQ010000061.1:0-1717 GCA_040398125.1 Solirubrobacterales bacterium
GCTGCAGCCCCCGGCTGACCGACTTCGGTGACTCGACCTGGATCACCAGGTCGACGGCGCCCATGTCGATGCCGAGTTCGAGCGACGAGGTCGCAACCAGGCAGGGGATCAGCCCGGACTTCAGCTGATCCTCGACCTCGGCCCGCTCCTCGTGGGAGAGCGAGCCGTGGTGGGCCCGGGAGAGCGGTGGGTCATCCTCAGAGCGGTCGCCGTCCTCGGCGTCCAGCTCATTCAGGCGCTGGGCCAGCCGCTCGGCCGCCCGCCGGTTGTTGACGAAGATGATCGTCGAGTTGTGCTGGCGGACCAGGGAGAGCAGTTCGGGGTAGATCGCCGGCCAGATCGAGCGGACCTGTTCCTCCTCGACGTCGGCCTGGCCCGGGCTGGCCATGTCCTCGAGCGGGACGACTATCTCGATGTCGAGCTCCTTCGGCTGGGCCGGGGCGACCACGGTGCACTCCCTCCCCGGTCCCGCCAGGAAGCCGGCGATCCGCTCCAGCGGCCGCTGGGTTGCCGAGAGCCCGATCCGCTGGATCCCACCGCCGTCGGCCCCGTCCTCCCGGCCATCGCGTGAGAGGTGCTCGAGCCGCTCCAGGGTGAGCGCCAGGTGGGCGCCCCGCTTGGTCCCGGCGACGGCATGGATCTCATCGACGATCACGGTCTCGACCGAGGTGAGGATCTCGCTCGCCCCGGAGGAGACCATCAAGTAGAGCGACTCGGGCGTGGTGATCAGGATCTCGGGAGGCTCCCGCCGCATCCGGTTCCTCTCCTTCTGGGGCGTGTCTCCCGTCCGGATGGCGACAGGGATGTCTGCCCCGATCCCCTTGAGGGGGACCTTGAGGTTCCGCTCGATGTCATAGGAGAGGGCCTTGAGCGGCGAGACGTAGACGATCTTTACCCCGGTGCCACGATCGGGCCGGGAGGCCAGGCTGTCTATCCCCCAGAGGAAGCTGGCCAGGGTCTTCCCCGAGCCGGTCGGGGCCGAGATGAGCGTGTTCTTTCCGGAGGAGATCGCCTCCCAGCCCTCGGCCTGGGCGGGGGTGGCGCCTTCGAAAGAGGCCGAAAACCACTTTCTGGTGCGTTCACTGAAGGGAGCGAGCGGGTCTTTGGACGCAGTTGTGGCCATTGTCAACCTACAGACCATAAGGGGCGCCGGCCCGGTCACAGGTCCAGACTCCAGACCCGGGGTCACCGGGCCCGGTGAAACGGGAAGTCAGGACTCCTGTTTGGCGTCCCGCTCGAGGCGCTGGGCCAGGTAGCCGGTCAGGCCGTCCTGCCAGGCCGGCAGGAGGATCGCGTCGGGCTCCTCGGTGGTCAGCCCGGCGAAGGCAGGTCGGGGTGCGACCCGGCCGAGCATGTCGGCCGAGGCCGAGAGGGTCACCACCTCCATCCTGGCCAGCTCGAACATCTCCCGGGCGAAGTCATAGAAGGAGCAGTAGCCGTCGGCGGCCATGTGGTGGACGCCGAACTCGTTGGAGTCGAGCAGTCGGGTGATGCCGTAGGCCAGGTGCCAGGTCCAGGTAGGTGAGCCGTACTGGTCACGGATCACCAGGACCCTGCCTTCCTGACGGCCGTACCTCAGCATCGAGTCGACGAAGTTCGGTCCGTTGATCCCGTAGATCCAGGAGGTGCGGACCACGTGGGCCCGCGGGTTGGCCAGCATGGTGGCCTCCTCCCCGGCCAGCTTGCTCCGGCCGTAGGCCGAGAGCGGGGCCGGCAG
>JBBAUQ010000061.1:1817-8441 GCA_040398125.1 Solirubrobacterales bacterium
ACGTCTAGCTCGATCCGGTCGAACCCCCGCACCGCGTGACCGGCATTCCCGGCGGCGAGGACGACCTCACTGCCGAGCATGCCTGTTCCGCCGCAGACCAGGACCTTCACGGCTCAGCCCCCTCGGACCGCCTGCAGGTTCGGCCGGGCGACCCGGGGAGAGGGTGGTGTTGATGGGTCGGGCTCTCGCCGACCCTGTCATGCAGTCGGCCCACAGGGCAAGGCTATATCGCTCCAGACCGGGGCCTGCCCGGTCGCCCGGGCCTGCCAGGAAAGGACCAGCCGAGCTAGAGGCCGCCGGCCAGCTTGCGGTGGTCCCAGCTGATCGTGTGGACCGGGGTGAACTCGAGCACGACCCTCTTGGCGGCCTGGGCCCTGTAGGCCTCGACGAGTTCGGGTGCCGGCTCTCCCCCTCCCGGCACGTAACGACTGGTCATACCCATCGCGAAGTCGATCACGACCTCGAGGTCGTCATGGATCACGGTCTCACACTCGAACATGACCCCGCGGAGGTCACCGTAGGAGTCGTAGCCGGCCTCGACGAGCACCGTTGCCTTGGGGTCTCGCTCGAGGTTCTTGACCTTCTGGGCCTTGCGGAAGGTCCAGGAGAGGATCTTGCCGTCCCGCACGATGTACCAGAGGGGCATCGAGTGGGGCCAGCCGCGGGGACCAAAGCTCGAGACGATCGCCACCCGCTCCTCCTCCAGGAAGGCGGCGATCTCCTCCTCGGACATCTTGATCTCGGCCCGGCGGTTCACCCTGGGGAGAAGATAGCGCCGCTCACTCGTCGAGGTCGCCCTCTATCCGACCCTCGGCGACCAGCTTCTCGACGTGGGCCTCCATCACCAGGGCGGCGGCCGGACGGAGCTCGGCCGGGACATCGGACCAGACCTCGGCCAACAGGACGGTGCGGGAGCGCTCGCCGCGGGCGATTGCCTCGAGCAGGCCCCTTTCCCGGGCCTCGCGATGCTCGACGTACTCATCCAGCTTGGCGATGGGATCGGTGACCCAGGGCCCGTGACCGGGACAGATCAGGGTCGGGTCGAGCTGGCGGACCCGGGCCAGCGAGTCCATGTAGGCGGCGAGCGATCCGCCATCCGGGGGGACGAAGCTGGAACCCGAGCCGAGCACGAGGTCCCCGGAAAAGCAGACGCGGTCGGCGGTCATGAAGACGAAGTGGTCATCGGTGTGGCCCGGGGTCGCGATGACGGCCAACTCCCCGGCCCGTTCGCCGTCTGCAAGCGGGGTCGGCTCGATCCCGAGGGCCTCGACCGCACCAACGTGGTCACCGTGGGTGTGGGTCAAGAGGACACCCCCGATACCGCCCCTCAGGCCGGCCTGTTCGAGCACCAGCGCAACGTGGTCGGAGTCATCCGGTCCGGGATCGATCACCCAGCAGGGGTCGCTCCCGACGAGGTAGGTGTTGGTCCCCTCCAGGGTCATCGGCCCGGGGTTGGGGGCGAGGATCCGGACTATCCCGGGATGCCCCGGTGCCTGCTCGACTGTGGGTCGCTCCTCCACCGGAAGGATTCAACCCGATTCAGGTCTCTGGCGAAGGGTTCAGGCAGCCAGCTCGCGGCCGATCGCCTCACGGGCCTCGGGCGGGTCGAGCACGACCAGGTCCCCGGCGCCGCGGAGGATCTCGCGAACCAGCCAGGAGGTGCCGGCGTAGGGGAACTCGACCACGACCGAGCCGTCCTTCAGCTCCTCGATGACCGTCCGTTCCTCACGCAGCCAGCGGGAGCGCTCGGGCGAGACCCAGACCCGGGCCACCGAGGCCTCGGGGACGTCATCACCACTCATCCAGCCCTCGACCTCGGCCATCTCAGCTGCCTCGGGTCGGGGCTCGAAGGTCTCCTTGGTGGGGGTCGCCTCCTTGATGCGGTCGAGCTTGAAGTGGCGGATCGCCTTGCGGCCGAGGTCGAAGCACTCGACGTACCAGCCCTCACGGCCGTTCTCCAGGCGGTACGGCTCGACTTTCCGCTTGGAGAACTTGTCCTCGTTCTCCTTGTAGTAGTTGAGCTCGAGCACGCGGTGCTCGGCGATCGCCTGGTTGACCACCCGGGCGGCTTCGACGCCGCCTGAGTCAGAGACGACGGCCAGGCCCTCGCGGGCCGGATCGTGGCCGAGTGCCTCGACCACCTTCTCGCGGGCCGAGTCGAGCCTGGTCTGGGGCATGTGGTCACCGACCAGGTCGATCGCCGCGACGAGCGCCTTGGCCTCGAGCGGCAACAGGCGGGCCGGGCGGGCGAAGGAGTCACCGTAAGGCTCGGAGTCGACCTCTATCTCGCCGTCCTCGATCTCGGCGTAGAGCACGTAGGTACCGCCGCCGAAGTTGACCACGTTGAGCACATCGATGTCATCACGAAGCTCCTCCTCGGTCAGCTCGAAGCGCTCGGTCAGGTCGGCGACCTGGAGGCGACGGCCTTCCTTGGCGGCCCCGATCAACATGCCGGCGAGGGTCACCAAACGGCCGAACCGCTCCGGCCTGATCGCCGCAGTCGAGCGGTCCTTGCCGCGCTGGCGCCGCTCAGCGGGCGGGGCGCTCCGCCGGCCGGCTGCCTTGGCGACCTCGAAGCCGCCGTGGTGGCGCTCACGCAGCAGGGCGAGTCGTTCCTCCATCTGCTCGACCAACTCGGGAGGCCCGAGGACGGTCGCGTTCTGGCGCCACCTGAACACCCAGGCAATCAGCTCCCGGCTGCTGGCGTAGTCGGTCTCGAGGATGATCCCGCCCCGGCCGACCCCGTCGGCCTTCTTCGGTCGGCGGACCTCTCCGTAGCGGCCGAAGTCACGCTCGATCAGCCAGGAGATGCGCTCCTTGAAGTGGATCGTGGCGGTGTCGGTCGGCTTGCCGAGTTGCCAGTCGGCCAGTTCGGCGTAGTCGCCGCGCTCGAACTCCTCCGGCGGCGTGAAGTCGTGCTCGGACTTGGTCGCGTAGCCGACCTTGCTCTGGATCCGCGAGAGCCGGAAGACCCTCACGCCTTCGCGCTCGTGGGAGTGGCCGATCAGGTAGAACTGGCCGCTCCTGAAGACGAGGTGGTAGGGATCGACCTTGCGGGAAGAGATCTCATCCCGCTCCATGCTGTGGTAATCAAAGGTGATCGTCTTGTGGCGCGAGATCGCGGTCTCGATCCGGGCCAGGCGCTGGGTCAGCTCCCGCGAGGCAGACCCCGAGAACTTGGCCATCGATATCGGCGTGTTGTCCGGGTCGGCGAGCGGGTTGGGGTGGCCCCAGGCGACCTGCTGGAGGGCCAGGCGGAGCGGCTCGGCGTAGGCGAACTCGCTCTCGGTCAGGAGGCTGAGCGATGTCCGGAGGGCTGCCAGCTCGTCATCGGTGAACTCGATTGCCGGGAGGTAGAAGTTCTCGGGCGGCAACGAGTAGAGCTCGGCCTCGAAGAAGCCCTCGCCCGGGCGGTCGACCTGGAGCTCGATGCCGAGGCTGTCGAGCTCGGCCCGGTCGGCGTAGAAGCGTCGGGCGAACGCGTCCTCGTTCATCACGCTGTAACCCTCTACCTCGCGCTTGATCTCCAGTGCCGATACCGGCCTGCCCTGAGCCATCAGGAATGAGATCAGCGAGAGCTGTCGGATCAGCTTCTCGGTGTCCTTCGCCATTAGCGGGTGAGGATACTCGGGCGCCATTCCCGGCCCCCCGCAAAGTGGCCGGTATTTCCGCATATTGGCGTGTTTTTTCGGCCTTTTGTCAGGCCTGCGGCGACGTTCCCCGACGAGCGCTTCCCGGGATTCGGGAGGCGAGTCTTCACGCCGGGGCAGGGATTGCCGGCGGCAGGGTCGGACCGGGGATGTCGAAATGGCCGGGACGGCAGACCGGACACCTAGACTGCGCCGGGTGATGAGTGCTGAGAGCAAGATCGGGATCGTCGGTCTGGGCTATGTCGGCCTGCCGCTGGCGGTCGCCTTCGCCGAGAACGGTGACCAGGTGGTGGGGATCGACGTCGACCCGAAGAAGGTCGAGCAGCTCAACTCGGGTGAGAGCTACATCGAGGACGTCCCCTCGGAAACCCTCGCGGCAGTAACCGGGAACCTCTCGGCCAGCACCGACTACGCCGACCTCGCCGGCTGCGAGGCGGTGATCGTCTGTGTGCCGACACCGCTGACCGGCTCACGCGAGCCCGACCTCACCTACCTCGAAGAGGCCGGCCGCCAGCTTGCCGGGATCCTGGAGAAGGGCCAGACGGTCGTGCTGGAGTCGACCACCTACCCGGGGACGACCCGCGACCTGCTCGCCGGGGAGCTCGAGGCCTCGGGCCTCAAGGCAGGCAAGGACTTCCACCTGGCCTTCTCACCCGAGAGGATCGATCCAGGCAGGACCGACTTCACCATCAGGACGACCCCCAAACTGGTCGGCGGCCTGACTCCCGAGTCGACCGCCAGTGCCTGCCAGCTCTACGAGAGGATCTGCGACACGGTCGTGCCGCTCTCGGGGCCGGAGGCGGCCGAGCTCTCGAAGCTTCTGGAGAACATCTTCCGCTCGGTCAACATCGCCCTGGTCAATGAGCTGGCCCAGCTCTGCGACCGGCTCGGGGTCGACGTCTGGGAAGTGATCGACGCCGCTGACACCAAACCGTTCGGCTTCATGCGGTTCGACCCCGGTCCCGGAATGGGCGGCCACTGCCTGCCGGTCGATCCGTTCTACCTGGCCTTCAAGGCCCGCCAGTACAACTTCTACCCGGAATTCATCGAGCTGGCCGGCAAGATCAACCAGTCCCAGCCCCTTTTCTGCGTCAACAAGGTCGAGCGAGTCCTCAACGAGGCCGGCCTGCCGGTCCAGGGCACCCGTGTGCTGGTACTGGGCGTCGCCTACAAGCCCGGTGTCGGTGACACCAGGGAGTCACCGGCCAAGACGATCATCGCCCTGCTGAAGGAGCTCGGGGCCGATGTCTCCTACCACGACCCTCACGTGCCTGAACTTCCCGAGCTCGGCCTGTCAGACGTCGGTCTGGAGAAGGGCCTCGACGGCACCGCCCTGACGGTGATCGTCACCGATCACCCCGAGTTCGATCTGGAGCAGGTCGTCAGCCAGAGTCCACTGGTGCTGGACCTGAGGGGGGCGACCCGGGAGATCGAGGCCGACAACGTCACCTTGCTCTGATCCGAGGGATAAGGGGCGCAAACAGTCGGTGGACGAGCCGATTCGAAGGGAGAAGAACCGACTCGCCCGATCCGACCAAACCCGGTCGGGCTAGCTTGGGAGATTCCCGGCCGGTCGCGTTGCGGGACACCACGTCATGCGGTGTTGGTTCCCGAACGTCCACTCGCCAGTGTAGCGAGGTGCATCAACCGGCCTGAGGGGCTGACCCTGCCGGTTACCGGCGCCTTTTTACCGGCCTATCCAAACGTTCTGATCGTGGCCGGGACCGACCCCGACCAGCACGATCGGCACCCCGATGAAGTCCGAGACGAATGAGATGTAGTCCCTGGCGCCGGCCGGCAACTCGGCCTCGGTACGGCACTCGGTTATCTCCTCGCCGAAGCCCGGCAGGTCCTCGTACTCTGGTTCGACCCCGTGGAGGATCGACTGGTGGTAGGGAAAGTCCTCGAGCACGGCCCCCTCGCGTGAGCGGTAGCGGACGGCGACCCTGATTGTCTCCAGGCCAGCCAGCACATCGAGCTTGGTCATCGCCAGGTAGGAGATCCCGTTGAGCCGGACTGCGTAGCGCAGGGCGACCAAGTCCAGCCAACCGCAGCGGCGGGGCCGCCCTGTAGTCGTGCCGAACTCATGGCCCTTCTCGGACATGTGGGCACCTACCTCGTCGTGGAGCTCGGTCGGGAAGGGACCGGCGCCGACCCTGGTGGTGTAGGCCTTGACAACACCCCAGACCTCGTCGATGTCGCTGGGTCCGACCCCGGCCCCGACGCAGGCCGCCCCGGCGATCGGGTTGGAGGAGGTGACGAAGGGGTAGGTGCCGTGATCGAGGTCGAGCAGGGCGGCCTGGGCACCCTCGAAGATCACCTTGTTGCCGGCGTCGAGCTCATCCCAGCAGAGCTTGGCAGTGTCGGTTATGTAGGGCTCGAGACGGTGCCCGTAGTTGAGGTAGTCCTCGGTGAGCGAGTGGAGGTCGAGCCGGTCGTCCGGCAGGTCCTCATCGGACACCTCGGCATCCTTTTGGAGTTTGCGCCGTCGGACCGAGAGCTCCCGGAGTGCCTGCTGCTTGTTCTCCAGGGCAGTCATGATCTTCTTGCGGAGGATCTTCTCGTCGAGTACGTCCTGGACCCTGATGCCCAGCCTCAGCGCCTTGTCGGCGTAGGCCGGGCCGATACCGCGCCGGGTGGTCCCGATCGAGAGCTTGCCCAGCTTCAGCTCATCGACCGTGTCGAGGATCACGTGGTAGGGCATGATCAGGTGGGCGTTGGCCGAGACCCGGAGGTTGGAGGTCGAGATGCCGGCCTTCCTGAGGCCCTCGATCTCATCCAGCAGGACCCTGGGGTCGACCACGACGCCGTTGCCGATCACGCAGTACTTGTCCTCGTGGAGGATCCCGGAGGGGATCAGGTGGAACTTGTACTCGGTACCGTCGCGGACGATCGTGTGTCCGGCGTTGTTGCCCCCCTGGAAGCGGACGATTGCCGAGGCGTCCTCGGCGAGCAGATCGGTGATCTTGCCCTT
>JBBAUQ010000062.1:0-8396 GCA_040398125.1 Solirubrobacterales bacterium
CACGATCAGGAAGGATTCGGAAGATCCCCCGAAGGACCGGCCTGGGGTCCCGGGATTCGGTTGCACCGAGGGAGTAGGCGAGCGAACTGCGATCTGAATGTCGGTGGAGGAAGCCCTCGCCCGAGGCGACGAGTCCGGCGACGCTCTCATTAGGCGGCGGATCGAAGAGGACCACGTTCTCGAATTGCGAGATCCAGGCCGGATTGCCTGGCAGGGAGACATAGTCGACGAGGACGATCGGTGACCCCTCGGGATCGACCGTGATCGAGCGGTCGGCGTCGGGACTGCCGGCCCACCGACCGAGGACCTCCGGGTCAGCCTGGGGAGAGAACCTCGAGAGTCCTGCCCTTCCGCCCAGGTTCCGCCACCGTCGCCACGCCTCGGCGACCAGGATCAGGCTCCCCTCCCCGGTCGAGATTACTTCGGCGAGTACCGACTCGGCCGAACCGCGATGCTCGACTGTCTTCCTCGAACCGTCCGGCGAGGTTGGCACCCGGGGACTCCCGGGCTGACCGGAGAGGGCGAGCTCGAACCGTTCCCACCACTCTGCCCGGCCGGCCTCCGGCAGTAGGTCTCCTTCGACCGGGGCAGGAGATGCATCGATCACCTCCAGCCGGGGGGTCATGGTGCCGTTCCAGTGGTTCACCGACAGCTCGGCCACCAGGTCGAGTGGCTGTCCGGGGTCGGTGCCGAAGCTCGTGCGCCCGAAAGCGATGCCGCCGGCTCGGCCGTCACCCGAGGCAACGGTGAAACGACAGTGACGCCCCTCCCCCATCTCCTCGAGGTTCTCGATCCGGGCCGAGGGGATCAGGTATCTGGGGGCCGGGTTATCGCGGCCGAACGGTCGCAGCCCGTCGAGTGCCTCGGCGAGCTCCATCCCGACCACCTGCCCGCCGATGCAGGCATCGACCGTACTCGGCGGGATCTCGGGCCTCGCCCCGACCTGTTCGACGACGGCCTCGCCGAAGGCCTGCCTGAACTCACCGATCATTTCCGTCCTGATCGACAGGCCGGCCGCCGCGGGATGTCCGCCGTAGGCCTCCAGTAGCTCATCACAGCTTGCCAGCGCTCGATAGAGGTCGACCCCCGGAATGCTCCTTGCCGAACCCCGCCCTATCCCGCTCTCGGTCGAGATCACGACTGCCGGTAGCCCATGACTCTTGACCAACCGGGAAGCGACGATCCCGACCACTCCGCGATGCCAGTTCTCCCCGGCAACTACGACGGCGCTCGGCTCGGGTTCGGGGAGCTCCCGGAAGGCCCGGCCGGCCTCGGTCTCGACCTCGCGTTCGACGCGCTTTCGCTCGGCATTCGCCACGGTCAGCTCGTTACTGATCTCGACCGCCCGCTCGGGTGACTCGGTCAGGAAGAGCTCGACCCCGGCATCGGCGCGATACATCCTGCCCGCAGCATTGATGCGCGGGCCGAGGCGAAAGGCGAAGTCTTCGGCCTCTAGCCTGATTGGCTCGACCCCAGCCTCTGCCAGGAGCGCCCTCATTCCGGGCCGAGTTGCCCGCCTGGCGGTCGCGACCCCCTGCCGGACCAGATAGCGGTTCTCATCGACCAGGGGCATGACGTCGGTCACCGTGGCCAGGGCGACCAGGTCGAGGTCATCCTCTCCCCGTTCGACCGGGATGCCGGCCTCGGCCCGTACCGCCTGGGCCAACTTCCAGGCCACTGCCGTCCCGCAGAGCTCGGCGAACGGATAACCGCTCGCCTCGGGGTGGAGGAACCTGCAGTCCGGTAACCGGGAGCCGAGCTGGTGGTGATCGGTGACGATGATCTCGAGGCCGATCGAACGGGCGTGCTCGACCTCCGAAACCGAGGAAATGCCGCAGTCCACCGTCACGACCAGCTCGGTCCCGCGCGCCTTCAGGGCATCCAGGGCCTCCGTGCTGAGCCCGTATCCCTCACTTATCCGGTCGGGGATGAACCAGTCACAGTCTCCCCCGAGGCCACGGAGGAGCTCCACCATGATCGTCGTCGCACAGACCCCATCTGCATCGAAGTCACCGTAGATGGTGATCTTGGTTCCCGAGGCGACTGCCTCGAGAAGCCGTGCAGCCACCTCGCTGATACCGCTGAATTCCCCGGCCGGGTGGCTGGCCCGGGCAGCGAAGAAGTCGGCAACCTGCTCGAGTCCCGTGAGTCCTCGCCTCGCGAGGGTCGCGGCCACCGGATATTCGAGACCGAGGCCGTCAGCGAGGGTGACGGCGTCCCGCGTCCGGTAGGGGGTGAACTCGAACGTCGTTCAGGCCCCCCCGGCCGCGCCGGTACCGGACTCGATCGCTTCCTCTTGACGGCTGCCGATCCGGTAGACGATCCAGGCGCCCAGAAGGAAACCGGGGATCGGGGTGAGCATCGTGATGACGTCGGCCTCACCGAGCCCCCGCCCGAGGATCACCTGGAAGATCGCGCCCGAGATCACACCCCCGAGCACGGCGCCGAGGAACGCTCCCACGATGCCCTGCCAGAACCGGTCGGGCACGAAGATCGTGAAGTGCCACAGGGCTATTCCTACAGCTACCCAGATCAGTGCGGCCATCTCAGCTACCGCCTTCCTTTCCACTCGTTGCCTTGTCGCCGGCCTCATCCTCGGTCGACTCACCGTTGCCTCCGACCTTGGCTACCTCGATCTCATGGGCGAAGGCCGGCGAGTACCCCTGGGTCTCGATCTGCTGGCGCCGGCGGCGGCGGAAGGTCGGCTCGCGCTCCTTCCAGAGCGCCAGGACGGGAGAGGCGATGAATAGGGATGAGTACACGCCCGATGAAACCCCGACGAGGATCGCTATGGCGAAGGCGCTCAGGGTCTCCCCACCGAAGATCAACAGAGCGATCACCGGGACGAGGGTCGAGACACTGGTGGCGAGCGAGCGAGAGAGGACCTGGCTGGTCGACTCGTTGACTATCTGCGAATAGGTGGCCCTGGGCATCTTCTCCTGGTTTTCCCGTATTCGGTCGAAGACGATGATCGTGTCGTAGAGCGAGTAACCGAGAATCGTCAGGAAGGCCGCCACCGTGGCACTCGAGACCTCGAAGCCCAGGAGTGCGTAGACCCCGAGGGCGATCAGGACGTCGTGAGCGATCGCGATCAGGACCGGGACGATGTATTTCGGTTGGAACCGGATGGCCAGATAGGCCGAGATCAACAGCAGGGAGAAGATCATCGCCAGGACGGCGCTCTGGACCACAGACGCACCGAAGGTAGGCCCGACGCTGATCGAGTTGAAGGCCTCCTCGGCCCCGGTAGTGGCGGCTGAGTCGCGGGCTAAGCCGAGATCCTGTTCGAGGGCAGCCTGGACCTGCTGGACCTGGCCGGGCCGCAGGGTCTCGCTCTGGATCTGGAACACGTTCTTTCCGAGAGCCTCGTTCTCGACGGCCTGTATGGATGATCCACCCAGGCCGAACTCGGAAACGGTCGATCGCACTTCCTCGGTGGTGGCCGGTTCCTGGAGGGCGAACTCGATCTTGGTTCCGGACTCGAAGTCGATCCCGAAGTTGAGACCCTTGATCGCCAGTGCTCCGGCTCCGATCAGGAGGACGATCCCCGATCCGGCGAACACCCATCTCGCCATGCCGGTGAAATTGATCATCCTGGGCGGTTTGCCCTTGACGTTGCCGAGCGCCTTACCCGAGCGCATGAACTCGGTGTTACTGATCGATCCGAGGAGGGCCTGGGTGAAGACCACTGCCGTCAGCAGTGAGACCAGCGTGCCAACCCCGAGGGTGAAGGCGAAACCCTTGATTCCAGAGGTTGCGAGCAGGAAGAGGATGAACGCGGTCAAAAGGGTCACCACGTTGGCGTCGATGATCGTGCTGATGCCTCGCTGATACCCGATCGCGATGGCTTTGCCGACCGGTCTGCCGGCCCGTAACTCTTCCTTTATTCGTTCGAAGATGACGATGTTGGAGTCCGCCGCGACCCCGATCGTCAGCACCAGACCGGCTATCCCGGGCAAGGTCAGCGTTATCGGGATCAACTTGACCAACGCCAGGAAGATCAGGATGTAGGCGATCAGCGCCGCCGAGGCGACCAGACCGAGGAAGCGGTACATGATCAGCAGGAAGATGATGACCAGGATCAGGCCCGCGACGAGGGCCTTGACGCTCTGGTCGAGCGCCTCCTGCCCGAGGGTGGCCGAGACCTGGCTCTGGCTGGTCAGGACGAGCTCGACCGGCAGTGCACCCCTCTGGAGGAACTGGGCCAGGTCCTGAGCTTCACCGAGGGTGAAGCCGCCCGAGATCTGGGCACCGGTCCGACCGTCGATACCGTCGGGATTCTCGACGAAGTTGATGATCGGCCGGGAGACGACCTGGTTGTCGAGGACGATGGCGAAGTTGCCGGAGAGGTTTGCGGCCTGCTCACTGTCGATTGCACCGAGCGCCCGGGCCTGGCCCTCCTGGGCTATCCGACGGGTGATCTCCTGGAAGGCCTCCCTGCCCCCGCCGCTGAACTTGAAGGTCACGTTCGGCTGATTGGTGACCGGATCGTTCTCCTGCTGGGGATCGCTGATCTCGCTTCCGGTCAGTTCGGCCCTGTCCTTGAGGACGAAGTAGCCGGCCTGCTCCGGATCATTGATCGTCCTCCCGGTTGTCGGATCGATCGGCAGCTCGGCGACCACGGCAGTCCCCTGCGGCACCTTCTGGACGATCGTCCCCTCCTTGGGGATGGGCGCGCCTTCCTTGTCGAAGTAGATGTCTTCGAGATCGGCCACCGGACCGGACAGCAGCTCGTGCTTCTTGTCATCGGTGAACAGGTAGTACTTGTCCCCGGCCGCGCATTGCGGGCAGTCCTTGACGCGCTTCTCCTTCTTGGCGATCTGGACGGCGTCCCAGACGGTGGGTTCGGCACCCTGGTCGATCAGTTGGCGGTTGAATCCGCGGGTCGAGGGTCGCCCGGCCTCATTCCATTTGTCCCGTTGTGCCTCACGCAGGTCCCTGTCCGGTTCGGCCCCGAAGTTGAGCTTCGTATCGAGGTCCCTGGCCGGACCGACCAGGTTGTTCTGCCAGTCGTAGAAGAAGAGCCGTGCCGGGGTGGTAGCGCACTCGGTTGCCTTACCGAGGCTCCTGGCCCCCGGGATCCCGACCGAGATCTGGTCCTGGCCGAGTCTCGAGACCTCGATCTCGGCTACGCCGAGGCTGTCACAGCCGGATCGGATCAGGTCCACCGCCCGATCCATGTCCTCGCTGGTCACGTCCTGTACCTGTGGTGTCGGCCGGCCCTGGAGGGTCAGCTCGATGCCGCCCTGCAGGTCGAGGCCGAGCTGGGTCGGCCTGGTGATCACGACCAGCGCAGAGCCGATCAGAAGTCCTGCGAAGAGAAGCAGGATGAGTAAGTTGCGCCGCCGTCCGCCCACGCGCGGAGTCTATTCCTTCGGGGTCAGGACCAGCATCAGTCCCCCGTCATCGTCGTAGGCCGGGAAGACGTCGGCCACGGCCTCGGCTGCAGTCTCTCGATCACCGGTCAACTCGACCTTCTTGCCGAGTGACCGAACGCCCCACTCCAGGGAGGTCTCGATCGGATCGGTGAAGCCGTCGTTGTCGGTATCTGCATCGTCGCCACCATCGCCGGGAGCGAGCCAGTTCAGACCCAGCGCATCACGGACCGGTCTCCCGATCACATCCTCATCAGTCAACCCCGTCAGCTCATAGCTGCCCCTGCCGGCATCGAGGACCCGCCCTTCCTGGTCACAGACGAAGAAGGCGGCGTTCGGTGCCGGGTAGTAGTCGTCGAGCAGCTCGAAGACGAATCCGAAACCGCATTTCCGGCAGCCCTTCGGCCGCTTGCTGAATCCGTCGGTGCGCTCTCCCCCGGCATCCCTCGCACCGCAGTTTGGACAGATGAAAAATGGCATCGGTGAAAGGCTAGCCGAGGCGGACCCCGGACCGGTTTCCCATCGACCCGAAGGACCCGGTATTTTCCCGAGGGCTGCCCCGTCCGGGGGCCGAGCGAAGAAGGGTGGACCGGGAATGATCGAGATACTGCTGCCACTGGCGATCGCCTTCATCCTGTTCACGCTCGGGCTGGGCCTCTCACTGGATGACTTCCGTCGGGTCGTCGTCATGCCTCGGGGCGTGACCATTGGCCTGATCAACCTGATCATCCTCTCGCCCCTGATGGCCTTCGCCCTGGCCGAGGTCTTCAACCTGGATCCAGTGATGGCGGTTGGGCTGGTCCTGCTGGGGGCTTCACCCGGCGGCGCCCTGGCCAACATGCTGACCCACCTCGCCAAGGGCGAAACGGCCCTCTCGGTGACCATGACGGCCATCTCGAGCATCACCGCGGTGGTGACGATTCCGCTCTTCTTCACCCTTGCCAACGATTACTTCGGGGCCGGTGCCTCCCTTGCCGTTTCGGAGATGTGGAGCGTCGTCCTGCGGACCTTCCTGATCACCGTCGTGCCGCTCAGCCTCGGCATGTACGTGCGCTCGAGGGCACCCGAGGCGGTGGAGGCGAAGCGTCCGACCCTCTCCAAGGTCGCAGTGGGCGTCTTCGTCATCGTCGTCCTCGGTGCCGTCGCCTCTGAATGGGACTTGATCCGGGACAACTTCACGCGGGTCGCCGCAGCCGCCCTGGCCCTGAACCTCGTCGCCATGACGGTGAGCTTCACCGTCTCCAAGGTCGCCCGCCTCTCGGACCGCCAGGCGACCGCGATCTCGCTCGAGCTCGGGGTCCACAACGGCACCGTGGCGATCGCCGTGGCCACGATCATAAGCTCCGTCTCACCCGACATCGGTGAGGCCCTGGTCATCCCGGCTGCCGTCTACAGCCTCTTCCAGTTCGCTACCGGCGGGACCTTCGCCTGGTTGATGGCCCGCAGGAACACCCGGAACGCCGCAGAGGCGCCGGCACCGGCCGAAGCGGCCTGACCGGCCTCAGAAGAGTGATTCGTGCCCGGCCGGCACCGGCAGGCCGAGGTGTTCGAATGCGGCCGGGGTCAGTACCCGGCCACGGGCCGTCCGCTTGAGCATGCCGAGCTGGAGCAGGAAGGGTTCGAGGACCTCCTCGATCGTGTCCGACTCCTCACCGATCGCCACCGAGATCGTCGAGAGGCCGACCGGGCCGCCCTGGAACCTGGTTGCGATCGTCTCCAAAAGCGCCCGGTCGGCCCGGTCGAGCCCGGCCGAATCGACCTCGAGCATCTCGAGCGCCGACATCGCAACATCTGCATCAACGGCACCCTTCCCCTTGACCTCGGCGAAGTCCCTCACCCTTTTTAGAAGTCGGTTGGCAACCCTGGGGGTACCCCGCGATCGTTCGGCGATTGCCGTCGCTCCGGCCCGGTCGATCTCGACCCCGAGAATTCCGGCTGAACGGACCACGATCTCCCCGAGGTCTTCGGCCGAGTAGTACTCCAACCGATGGGTGACTCCGAATCGATCGCGAAGCGGTGTGGTCAAGAGGCCACTCCTGGTGGTCGCCCCGATCAAGGTGAAGGGCGGGAGCGGGAGGGTGACGGTACGGGCCCCGGCACCCTGGCCGAGCACCACCGGCAACTCCCCGTCTTCCATAGCCGGGTAGAGGGTTTCCTCGACCGCCCTTCCCAGGCGGTGGATCTCATCGATGAAGAAAACGGAACCGGGCTCCAGGGAAGTCAGGAAGGCCGCGACATCGCCCTTTTTCTCCAGGGCCGGACCGGCCGTCTGGACCAGCCCCACACCCATCTCGGCCGCGACGATGTTGGCCAGCGAGGTCTTGCCCAGGCCGGGCGGGCCGGCCAACAGAACGTGATCCAGCGGTTCATCGCGTCCCTTGGCGGCCTCGATGAAGACGGCGAGCTGCTCGGTTACCTGAGTCTGGTTGACGAAGTCCGCGAGGGTCGGCGGGCGCAGCGAGCGGTCCAGGTCGCGGTCGGGCTGGTCGGCCGTCGCGTCATGCACCAGGGGCGATGCTCCCTCGGGAAGGTCCCGGTCTATCTCCAGGTCGATCCTCCGGCCCTCTATCTCGGGCAACTCGCTCATCCCGAACCGGCCCCCTTGGTGGCCGATCCGGCACGCTTCAGGGCCTCATTCAGCAGGGCCTCTGGATCATCGGATTGCTCGACCTGATCGAGCATCCGCTCGGCCTCCTGCGGCGGGTAACCGAGGTTGACCAGTCCGTCCCGGGCCAGGGAGCGGGCATCGCTTTCAGCTGCGACGGGCTGTTCGGCGCCGGCCTCCTCCATCCTCGCCTGGGTCCTGTCCTTTAGCTCCAGGATGATCCGTTCGGCGGTGCGTTTGCCGATCCCGGGTACCGCCTGGAACCGTTTTGCATCTCCCGTGACGATCGCGTTGGTGAGCTCCCTCGGGGCACCGCCCGAGAGGGTCGCCAGGGCCACCCGCGGCCCGATTCCGCTGACCCCGATCAGCTCTACGAACAGATCCCTCTCCTCTTCGGTGGCGAAACCGTAGAGGGT
>JBBAUQ010000063.1:0-8002 GCA_040398125.1 Solirubrobacterales bacterium
ACCCGCCGTGGCTCTCGGTCTACGCCGCGACCAAGGCTGCGGTGATCTCCTTCTCCCACTCGAGTCAGAAGGAGTTCGGCGAGAGCGGAGTCGGGGTGACCGCGATAGCGCCGGGCTTCGTGGCGACCGAGATGACCGAATTCGTCCAGGGAGAGATCCCGGCCGAGAAGATGATCCGGCCCGGAGACGTCGCCGATGCCGTCGAGTTCCTGCTGAAGCTCTCGCCAAACTGCGTCGTACCGGAGCTCATCCTCAACCGACCGGGCGCGGGAGCAGACGGCGCCGGGATGTAGAACGCCGGGGTGGGCGCCGGTGACGAGCGACCGAGTTCAGGGTGATCCGATGCGCTGCCTGATCGCGGCCTTCGGCGATCCGGGACACGTGTTCCCGGCGATCTCGCTCGGGCGAGGCCTCAAGGCCCGCGGTCACGAGGTGATGGTCGAGACCTGGCCCCAGTGGGAGGAGGCCGTCCGGGGCGAGGGTCTCGGGTTCGCCGCAGCCGACCAGTACCAGGTCTTCCCCCCTCCCCCAAACGGGCGACCCGGTGGTGGTCAGGCCGCGATCGCACTGATGCCACTGATCGAGGACTTCGGCCCGGACGTGATCATCAACGACGTCCTGACCGTGGCCCCGGCCCTGGCCGCCGAACGGGCAGGGGTCCGGTGGGCCACCCTCGTCCCCCACCTCTACCCGGTTCAGGATGCAGATGCGCCCCTCTTCTCGATCGGGGCGATGCCGCCTCGCACCGGCTTGGGACGACTGGCCTGGAAGGCCTCCGCAAGGGTCTTGCGCCATGGCCTGGAGAGGGGACGGGATGACCTGAACCGCCAGCGCCAGGTGGCCGGCCTCGCACCGATCGACCGATTCCACGGGGGAATCAGTCCGGAGCTCGCCCTGGTTGCGACCTTCCCCCAACTCGAGTACGGACAGCCGGGCGATCCCGGTGCCCGCATCACCGGCCCGATGCCTTTCGAGATTGCCCACCCCGAGATCGAGCTTCCCTCCGGCCGGGATCCGCTCGTCCTGGTGGCACCGAGTACTTCCCAGGACCCCGACAACCGGCTCGTCCGCCAGTCGCTGGAGGCCCTCGCCGACCTACCGGTCAGGGTGGTGGCCACGACCAACAGGGTCGGCGGCCTCGACGGCACGGCAGTCCCGTCCAATGCGGTGGTCATCGACTGGGTCAGCTACTCCCAGGTCATGCCCCGGGCCGCACTGGTCATCTGCCATGGCGGCCACGGCACGATCGCCCGGTCACTGTCCGAGGGGGTGCCGGTACTGGCCTGCCCGATCGCCGGTGACATGAACGAGAATGCGACCCGGGTCGCCTGGTCAGGGGCCGGCCTGGCGATCCGGTGGAGCCTGGTCAACTCCCGAACGCTCAGGTGGGCCGCGGCCGAGATCCTGGATGAGCCCTCCTATGCGGCGGAGGCCTGTCGGTTCAAGGCCTGGGCAGAGACGAACGACGGCCCGGCCACCGGGGCCGGGCTCATCGAAGGACTGGTCGAGGGACTCGGGGGGGCGGACTCGAACCGCCAACCACCGACTTAACAGGACGGCGCTCTACCATTGAGCTACCCCCGAATGGGGCCCCGTTCCTTTTCCTTCAGGGACCCTAGTGGTCGGGAAACCCTAGCGCAAGGACCGGGCCTCGATCGCTCACGGGGCGACCCCATCTTCGGCCCGTCGCACCTGCTCGACCAGTTCCGATCGCCGACGGTTGAGCTCGGCCCGCTGCTCGGGCCGATCTTCGGCCGTGTTCTCGATCTCATCCTCCAGTGCAGCCAGCTCGAGCTCCATGAAGTTGCGGCGGATGGACCCCTCGCCGACCATGTCGGGATCGGCCCGCACGACCATCGCCGAAACAAGCTTCTGGACCGCTTCGTCCTGGGTGTCGAGTCCCTCGGTGGGAGAGTCGAGATTCCCGACCAGCCAGGCGACCGTGTCGACCATCAGGTCGGAGCTCAGGTGCCTGGGCTCAATCTTCTCCAGCCATGGCCGGCCTTCCTCGGGACGGGCGAGACACATGACCATCATCGAGCGTTCGCGTCGTTCCCGGCGTGAGAGGACCTGTCGTACCGGCGCCTCGACCGGCGATGGTGAACCTGCAGGGGGCTCTGGCTCCCTGCCGGTCGATCGCGGCGGGGGCGGCGCCGAGTCGAGCCGGGCCAGCACCGTTGACGGCTCCAGGTCGAGGCCGTCGGCCAGACGGCGGATCAGGTCCTCACGGGTTGCCCCCGGGGCGACGCCGGCAACGACAGGAGCGGCCTCATCCAGGGCGGCATCCCGGGACCTGGGTGAGTCACGGTCAACGCGGCCGAGGATCAGACCGAGGTGGAACTCGGGCAGGCCGACGGCCCGCTCGAGGAGCTCGGTGAACCGTTCCCCACCGTCCGGTCCGGCGGCGATCTCTGCCGGATCCTCACCGCTCGGCATCGGGATCACCTGGAGGTCGAGGCGCCGGCCTGCCGCAACCTGCTGGGCGCGGAGCATCGCCTTCTGCCCGGCAGCATCGGCGTCGAGGGCCAACAGCACCGTGTCGACCACTGCCGAGAGACCGGCCAGCTGCTGCTCGGTGATCGCCGTGCCCATGATCCCTACCGTCTCCTCGAGTCCGGCCTGGTGGAGGGCCAGGACATCCGTGTAGCCCTCGACCACGATCGCCCGGCCCGACTTGGCCATCGGCCCCCTGGCGAGGTCGATCCCGTAGAGGATCTCGCTCTTGTGGAAGAAGTCGGTCTCGGCCGAGTTCAGGTACTTCGGCTTCTGGTCATCGGTCGTCGCGCGGGCACCGAACCCGACCGTCCGGCCGCGAGGGTCGCATATCGGGAACATGATCCTGCTGCGAAAGCGGTCATAGACCCCGCCATCACGCCCTTTCTGGACCAGCCCGACGGCGTCGAGCTCCCCGATCGAGAACCCTGCCTGCTGACCGCGAAGGAGGAGCGTGTCCCAGGCGCTGGGGGCGTAGCCGACCCCGAAAGCCTCCAGGACCTCGGGGCCAAGACCCCTGGCGGCGAGGTACTCCCGCTGCTTGCCGGCCTCGGCGGAGTCGGCGAGGGCCGCGGCATAGAAGGCGGCAGCCCGCCCCAGCAGCTCAAGCAGCCGATCCCTGACGCGGCGGCGCTCCTCGGCCTCGGGGTCTTCCTTTTCGCGGACCACCTCGATCCCGTAACGGTCGGCCAGCAGCTCGACCGCCTCGGGGAAGTCGATGTTCTCGGTGGCCTGGACGAAATCGAAGAGATCACCGCCCACGCCACACCCGAAGCAGTGGTAGAGCTTGTCGCCCGGATGGACCGAGAAAGAGGGGGTGCGCTCATCATGGAAGGGGCATAGCCCCTGGTAACGGGCGCCCTGGCGCTTCAGTTCCGTACGGGCCGAGACGAGCTCCACCATGTCGGCCGCTGAGCGAACCCGCTCGATGGTGTCAGGGGTGAACTTGGACACTGCGTTCCAGCATAGAGCGCCCCGTGCAGGATGCCCGGCTCAAAAACGGCTCACCCGGGGCACGACGAGCCCTTCATAGGTTGCGATGCAGAAGCGGTCGGTCATCCCGGCGATCATGTCGATCGCCTTCTGCCTGGCCGAGGGCTCCTCACCCTTCGCGTAGGTGACGGTGACCTCCTCGGGGTGGGCCACGTAGTGGTCGAAGAGGGTCCCGATCGCAACCCCGATCCGTTCCTTCTCACGCCGGGCCGGCTCACTCGTGTAGACCTCGGCGAACATGAAGTCCCGGAGGTTCTCCATCGCCCCGCCGACCTTCGGGCTCTGGACTATCTCCTCGGAATCCCTCGAGGAATCGACTATGTCCCGGACCAGGGTGTCGATCCGGCGTGAGCCCGTCTCACCGAGGATCTTGATCTCCCGCTTGGGCAGGTCGGCCCGCTTCAACACGCCTGCCCTGATCGCGTCATCGATGTCGTGGTTGATGTAGGCGACCCGGTCGACCAGTCGGACGATCTGTCCCTCGAGGGACTTCGGCTTCGGGGTATCGGTGCCGCTGTGACGACGGATGCCGTCGATCACGGCGAGGTTCAGGTTGAGCCCCCTGCCGTCCCTTTCGAGCTTCTCGACTATTCGGACCGACTGCCGATAGTGGCGGAACTCGGGGCCCCTGCGGGAGCGACTGGCCTCATCCAGGGCCTCCTCGCCGAGGTGCCCGAAGGGAGTATGGCCCAGGTCGTGGCCCAGACCGATCGCCTCGGTCAGATCCTCGTTGAGCTGAAGGGCCCTGGCCACGGTCCGGGCGATACCGGTCACCTCCAGGGTGTGGGTCAGTCTGGTGCGGAAGTGATCACCCTCGGGAGCTATGAATACCTGGGTCTTGTGCATCAACCTCCGGAAGGCCTTGCTGTGGACGATGCGGTCGCGATCCCTCTGGAAGGGAGTGCGAAGTTCGCTGTCGGGCTCGGGTTCCTTTCGCCTGGCCGGATAGGAGCGGGTGGCCCGCGGTGAGAGCTCGCGGGCCTCCCGGGCCTGCCAGTCCAGCGCGAACGCCGAATCGCCACTCTTCCTTCCTGCTTCACTCATGCTGCCTGGGTCTCCTCGGGCCGCGGAAGCCTGACATGGGCGTGGTGTTCGAGGGTCTCGCCGACCGCCCTGCCGGCCTGCCTGATCGCGGCCGATGGGGCCTCGGGCAGATCGGTGAGGGGGCGCCCGAGGGCCTCGACCATGAAGACGTGGGCCTCCGGGGTGAGCGGGAAGGAGTTCGCCTCGCACCTCGGACAGACGACTCCGCCGGCCGGTCCCGAGAAGGCCGTAATGTGCTCGGAGTCACCGCACCTGGCACATGAGGAGAGCTCGGGGGCGAAGCCGGCCGCCAGCGCGAGCTTCAGCCGGAAGGCGACGATGCCCCCCGGACCGGCCGCCTGACCTTCCGGATCGGAATCCAGCAGGGCGAGGTAACGGACGAGCAGGTTGTAGGCCGGTTCGTTCGGCTCGACCCCGTCGAGCAGCCTCAGCACCGCCCCACAGGCATCCGACGCGGCGGCAATCGCCCGGCCCGATGCCCTCAGGGCCGGGTACCCGTCGACGGTCTCGGCAGCGCTGACCGTGGAGAGCTCGCCGCGGCCCCGGTGCAGTACCAACGAGAGGCGAAAGAAGGGCTCCAGCCGCCCCCCGAAGCGTGACCTCGGCTTCCTCGAGCCCTTGGCGATCGCCCCGATCCTGCCGTGCTCACGGGAGTACAGGTGCAGGATGCGGTCGGCCTCGCCGTACCGGATGGACCTGAGCACCACGGCCTCTGTCTTGAAGGTCTTGCTCACTGGCCAATGGTGCCCTTGGCCGCGGACGGCCCCGACGCACTCCTCTTCTTCCGGCGCGGTCGGCGGCGCAACCTCTCCTGGCACCCAGGGCAGTAGTAGGTGGATCGCCCGCCGACGACGATCCGCTCGATCGTCGTGCCACAGCGAAGGCAGTCCTCGCCCTCCCGTAAGTGGACGAGGAATTCCTCCTGCATGGATCCGGTGTCGCCCTCGGCATCGCGATAGTCGTCGATCGATGCCCCGCCCAGCTCGAGGCCGCGTTCGAGGGAGGCGACGATGCCGTCCCTCAGGGCCTGGTGGTGATCCCGTTTCATCGAGCCACCCGGAGACAGCGGGTGGAGCCCGGCCCGGTGGAGGGCCTCGTCGGCATAGATGTTGCCGATCCCGGCGACGCCTTTCTGGTTCAGCAAGAACGATTTGAGCGGGCCGGTGCGGCCCTCCACGATCCCGGCGAGCGCCTCGGTCGTAAATGCACTCGAGAGGGGCTCGACACCGAGCCGCTCGGCGAAGTAGAGATCGAGTTCCTCGGGGGAGGCAACGGATCCCCGTCCGAAGCGGCGGGGATCGGTGAAACGGATCTCGGAGCCGTCATCCAGCCCGAACCTGGCCTTGAGGTGTCGGTCATCGCCGGCTCGGTAGATCCTGGCGTCTCCGGGAGCGGCCTCCCCTTCCGGTGACAGGTACAGGATGCTGCCGGTCATCCGGAGGTGGATGACCATCGCGTCACGATCGAGGAACCGGAAAACGAGGTACTTGCCGCGCCTCTCGACTCCGGCAAGGGTCCGACCCTCGACATCACGACGGAAGGCCTCGGGGGCGATCGGCTTGGTGAAGTAGTCGTCGAGGACCTCGACCGAGGTGAAGACCCGGCCCGAGATCCTCGGGGCCAGCTGTCTGCGGATGGTCTCTACTTCCGGGAGCTCGGGCACCCGTTTTTTCTATCAGTCTCCTTCGGCCGGGTTGGCCGCCCTCGGGTGTGTGCGGAAGTAGACGTCCTTCAACTGGGCCCCCGAGAGGTGGGTGTAGACCTGGGTGGTGGAGACGTCGGCGTGACCGAGCATCTCCTGGACCGAACGAAGGTCACATCCGCCGGCGAGCAGGTGGGTGGCGAACGAGTGGCGCAGGGTGTGGGGACTCATCCTGTCGGCCAGTCCGGCAGTCGCCGCGTGACCCTGGACGATCTTGTACAGCCCCTGCCTGGTCAACGGGCGACCGCGGAGGTTGAGGAAGAGCTCCTTCTCCTGCCGGTCCCGGACGACCTCGGGTCGGCCGATGACCAGCCAGGCAGTGATCGCCGAGATCGCCTTGCTGCCGAGGGGGACGATGCGCTCCCGGTTGCCCTTTCCGCGAGCCTTCAACATCCCCTCGTCGGTGTCGATGTCGGTCACCTCTAGTCCGATCGTCTCCGATGCCCTCAGGCCACAGGCATACATGACCTCGAGGATCGCCCGGTCACGGATCGGCCCGGGGCCCGAACCTGTGGGGGCGGCGAGCAGGCGGTCGATCTCGGTCGGGGTGAGGACCTTCGGCAGGGCCGGGGCGCGCTTGGTTCCCTGGATCCCGACCGTGGGGTCGTCGAAGATCAGCTCCTCCCGCCTGAGGTGCCGATAGAAGGCCCGTAAGGCGGCGCGTTTGCGCTGCAGGGTGGCCGGTGATGGCGGGCTGTCATCGGCCGGCGCGGCGAGCCAGGCGACGTACTCGGCCAGGTCCCGTGGCCTGACGAACAACGGATCCCAACCGCGATCGGCGAGGAACCGGCCGAACTGCTTGAGGTCGGAGCGGTAGGCACTGACCGTGTTAGCCGAGAGGCCCCGCTCTACCTCGAGGTAGGAAAGGAAATCCTTGAGCAGCAGCTCGAACCGTTCTCCTCCGGCCTGTGGCGATTCGGGCGCACTCGGTTCGGCAACCGTTCCCATGTCGGCCTATTCGGCGAAAAACCTGGCTTTCCTCATGATGCTGCTGAAAAACGGTGCTCCGCAACCCGGTCAGCTGACGATGAGTTCGGCCAGGCGGGATCCCGCGGCGAGCGGACCGGCAAAGAAGTCCGGGTCATCGCGGGCCTCCCGGCCCATGGTGCGGCTCGGGAGGCCGGAGGCGATATAGCCGTCGAGGTCCACCCTCTCGAGGGGAATGCCGTGCCGGCCGGCCCCTTCGGCCTCGATCACCGGGACGATCTCCTCCGAACCCTCGGGCAGCGGCACGTCGACTCCCCCGAGCAGTAGCCGGATGACGCTTCTCGAATGATGGCTCAAGCCGCGGTGCCTCGGTCGGGGGTCGGAGGAGGAGAGCCTCGGGGAGAGGACCACCGGTGCCCCGAGGGCAAGCCCGGCATGGGCGACATCGAGGGCCGCCATCCCTCCGTGTCCATAGGTCGTTGCCGAGCCGAGGATGCCCGGTCCGGGCCCGGCGATGACCGCATCCCAGCCCAGCGATCCGGCAGCGTCGAGGGCCCCGATCAAGGTGATCGCCTCTCCCTGACCGCCCCAGGTGCTCCCCGAGGTGACGTGGCCGGCCAAGAGCTTCCTCTCGAGCAGGTCCTTGACATCGCGCGACAGTGCCCCTGGCAGGGCGCCGCCTTCGGTCTGGATGTAACCGACAGCGGCCTCGCGATCGAACTCCTCCCGGAGTCTCAGGGCGCAGGCCCAGGCCGCCGGGGCGAGGTGGCCGTGGAGTCCGATCGCCAGGACGGGCACCGGCGGCTGGGCCGTACCGGATGCCTCCTCACCGGCCGCTTCACG
>JBBAUQ010000063.1:8012-8313 GCA_040398125.1 Solirubrobacterales bacterium
GTCGCGACCGGATGCTGCAGGGGGCTGTAGTTCAGCTTCATCACGCGCTCACCCTCGGCTCCGGTCCCGTCCAGACCCCTGGAAAGGTTGACCAGGACGATGTCGAAGCCCCCGGACCCGAGGCCGAGGTCGAGCGCCTCGGTGTTCACGATCACCTCGTCCCCGATCTCACACGGTCCGACGACCTCGGGATCGGCCCAGGCGACCCGTCGCTCGCCGCCGACCGAAACCTCCAGCGGGCCGGTGGCAACGACCTGCCCCCGCCTCAGTTTCAGCAACGAGCGGCCCCCTCGACTATCGC
>JBBAUQ010000064.1:0-7840 GCA_040398125.1 Solirubrobacterales bacterium
CACCAACTCGGCGCCCTTTTCCCGACAGAGCGCGGCCAGTCGGTCTATGTCCGGGGGGCTGATCGCCTCAAGGGGCGTGGCCAGGGTCCCGGACGGGTCGGAGAGGGCGCACCCAGCGGTCGCCGCCCCGTAGTCGATCGCCAGCACCCTCACGGGATTACCTGGCCTCGAGGTACCGACGTGCAGCCTCGAGGGCTTCGGAGAGACCGGCCGGGTTCCGGCCGCCGGCCTGGGCCAGCTGGTCATCGCCGCCTCCGCCTCCGCCCATCTCGGGAGCGGCCTCACTGACCAGTTCCGCCGCCGAGACCTTGCCCCCGGCGTCATCCCCGATCAGGGCCACCAGACCAACCTTGCCCTGCTCTGCATCGACTCCGGCCAGGATGACCCCGGCTCCCGGAACCCGTGACTCGACCGCCTTTGCGATCTGGACGATCCTCTTTGGCTCGGCCAGCGGCACCTCCGAAATCACGGCCTCGATCGGGCCAACGGGTTCGATCGCCGCCGCAAGGGCACCGGCCAGCTCATCCATCTCCTCCTGGGCTGCCTTGCGTTCGCCGGCAGAAGCCTGGACGAGGCGCTCCCCGGCCCTCCGGGCCGCCCCGACCGGATCCCTCGGATCACCGAGCATCTCGCCGACCTCCTCGAGCTCCCTGACCCTCTGGCGGTGCCAGTCGATCGCTGCGGGACCCGTGATCGCCTCGATCCGGCGGACATTGGCCGAACTCGATCCCTCCGAGACGATCTTGAAGATGCCGATCTCGGCCGTATTCGAGACGTGTGTTCCGCCACAGAGCTCGAGCGATACCCCCTCGACCTCGACCACCCGGACCCAGTCGCCGTACTTCTCACCGAACAGGGCCATCGCCCCGAGCCGCTCGGCTTCATCGCGCTCCATGTACATCCACCTGACCGGGTCGGCTTCCTTGATCCAGCCGTTCACCCGGTCCTCGACCCAGGCGATCTCCTCCAAAGAGAGCGAGTCGGCGTGGCTGAAGTCAAATCTGAGCTTGTCCGGGCGGACCGAGGAGCCGGCCTGGTGGACATGGGTTCCGAGCTTCTCCCGCAGGGCGGCATGGAGCAGATGAGTCGCCGTGTGGTTGGCCATCGTTTCGAAACGGGTGATTCGGTCGACCTCGGCCGTCACGGTCCCGCCCGGCTCGGGGACCCAGCCTTCGCCGTTGGCCCCCTGGTCGGGTTCTATCTCGACTACCTGGTCCTCGCCGACCCGGATCACGTCGCTCACCCGGGCCCGACCGTTCTCCCAGGTCAACCAGCCGGCGTCGGCAACCTGACCGCCACCCTCGGCATAGAACGGACTCTGTTCGAGCTTGACCAGCGCGCGGCCTTCTTCATCGGGCTCGACGGCGCTGATTCCGGTTTCGGCGGCGAGCATCTCGTACCCGACGAAGTCGGCGGCCGGGGCGTCATCGGCGAATGCCAGGACCGCCTCATGACGCTCGCCCCGGCTGCCCGCGGCTGCCCCGGAACGGGCACGACGTCGCTGGGCATCCATCAATTCCTCGAACCCCTGGTCGTCGACCTCGAGGCCCCTCTCGGAAACCATCTCCCTGGTCAGGTCGTAGGGGAAACCGTAGGTGTCATGGAGCTTGAAGGCATCCTCGGCGCTGATCCAGGAGTTGCCCTCCTCGAGGGCCCGCCCGACGATCTCATCGAGCAGCTGGGTGCCGCGGTCCAGCGTCCGGCCAAAGCTCTCTTCCTCTGACTGGACCCACTGGGTGATCAGGTCGTGAGCAGCCGGGACGGCGGGATGGGCCGGACCCATCATCTCGACCGTTCGATCGGTGAACTCGGTCAACCAGGGGCCATCGAACCCCAGTACCCGGCCCTGCTGGATCGCCCGTCGCATGATCCTGCGGAGGACGTAGCCGCGTTCTTCGTTGGAGGGCACCACCCCGGCCGCGATCAGGAAGGTCATTCCGCGGACGTGGTCGGCGATGATCCTCATCGCCCGGGTGACCGCCTCTTCGGAGTCCAGCGAGAGACCGCTCTTCTCCTCCGCCAGTTCGATCAGGGGAACGAAGAGGTCGGTCTGGAAGACCGAGGGGACACCCTGGAGGATCGCGGCCATCCGCTCCAGGCCCATCCCGGTATCGATGTTGGTCGCCGGCAGCTCGGTCAGCCCCCCGTCGTCCCCCAGCTCGAAGCTCATGAACACGTGGTTCCAGTACTCGAGGAAACGCTCGGTGTCGTCCCCGGGGCGATCGTCCTCCCCGCCGAACTCAGGCCCCCGGTCGAGATACATCTCGGAACAGGGACCGCAAGGGCCGGTCGGTCCTGCCTGCCAGAAGTTCTCGGAACGGGAAAGCCGGACGATCCGCTCGTCCGGAACCCCGGCAGCCTTCCAGATGCCGATCGACTCCTCATCGGGGCCGAGACCGAGCTCCTCATCCCCCCCGAACACGGTCACCCAGATACGTTCGGGGTCGAGGCCGAGGCCATCGACCGAGAATTCCCAGCCGAACGGGATCGCCTCGGATTTGAAGTAGTCACCGAAGCTGAAGTTGCCGAGCATCTCGAAGAAGGTCAGGTGCCGCATCGTTTTCCCGACCTCCTCGATGTCGGGAGTCCTGAAACATGCCTGCGAAGAGGTCAGGCGTGTGGCCGGCGGGGCCTCGCGTCCGAGGAAGTAGGCCTTGAATGGCTGCATTCCGGCAACCGTGAGCAGGGTCGAGGTGTCCTCGGGCGGCGGGATGAGAGACGCCGAGGGCATCCTCCTGTGATCCCTTGCCTCGAAGAAGGCCAGGAACCTCTCTCGGATTTCAGCCGAATCCATTGGCCCGTGAGCCTACTCAATAGTCCCGTGCCCGACGACGGTTCGACCCGACATCAGCACGGCAGCCTGACCGGGCGCAACACCGCTGAAGGGCTCTGCGAGCAGGACCTCCAGGTGTTGGTGACTGCCGGAGCCACCGGAAACCGAGGCCGGTACTGCCGGGGCTCCGTAACGCAACCGGACCCGGTCGACCCTGGAGCCATCGCGGTGCAAAACGGCACTCCTGACCTGGACCGTCTCGGTCTCGAGCTCCTCTCGTGGTCCGACCACGACGGTGTTGTTCCGGGCGTCCTTGCCGGTCACATAGAGCGGCTGGCCCGTGGCGATGCCCAGCCCCCGGCGCTGGCCGACCGTGTAGCGCGAGTGCCCGTCATGGGTCCCGAGCGCCCGGCCATCCCGGTCGACGATCGGTCCCGGAGCGGCCGCAACCCCACCGTGGTCACGCAGGAACGAGTCCTTGTCGGATCCGGCGAGGAAACAGAGGTCCTGGCTCTCGGGTTTACGGGCGACCGAGAGGGCGTGGCGAATCGCCTTCTCCCTGACTTCCTCCTTCGACGTCCGGGCGAGCGGGAAGGTGAGGTGGGCAAGAACCTCGGGGTCGAGTCCCGAAAGCATGTAACTCTGGTCCTTGGCCGGATCGGACCCCTCTTCGAGGAGGGGCCCCTCCCCGTCATCGATGATTCCGGCGTAGTGCCCCGTGGCCAGCACCTGGGCACCGACCTGCTCGGCGAACTCGACCATCCGCCCGATCCGGACGCTGCCGTTGCAAAGCACGCAGGGATTCGGGGTCTCACCGGCCTCGTATCCCTCGACGAAGCTCGAAACCACCCGGCGCCGGAATTCCTCCTCCAGGTCCAGTGTGAAATGGGGAATGCCCAATGAATGCATCAGCGACCGCGCCCCGAGGACTGCCTCCGGAGAACAGCATGCCTTGGTCCCGTCGGTCCGACTGTCGGCCCAGAGCTTGACCGTGACGGCCACCACCTCCCTGCCACTCCGGCACTCCTCCAGTGCAGCGACGGCGCTGTCCACCCCTCCCGAAACGGCAACCGCTATCCGGTTCCGCTGATCGGCGGCCAGCCGCAGGCCACTTGCCGCGAGTCCCGAGAGGGCGCGGTGGAGTGCGTCGGCCGCCAGCAATGCCGCGTGGAAGCCCTGCGCCGAAAGGCCTCCGAGTTCGTCGGAGATATCCCCCGGTCCGATCCGTGCGGCATCGAGTGGCCCCAGGCCATCGACCATCTCGCAGACGCAGGCTGCTGCCGCTCGGGCTGCAGCGCAACCCTCGGCGCCATAGGTCGGGCTGGCCAGCCTCCCATCCTCCAGGGCCAGTGAGATCCGGACGAGGTCACCGCAGGCCGATCCCCCGGCAGCGCCGGAGAACGTGCCGGGTCCGGGATCGCCCGACCGACCGGTGTCGGCGAGGTATTCCTCGATCAATGAATCCATCCCCACAAGGGTAGAGAGCCTGCCCGAAAACATAGGAGGTCCCAACCCGCCGTTGCCGCTTCCGGCATTGATCCCTTTTTAGAAAGGTGGGTGCCTACCTCCCATCCCGCGGGGGACTCGGAGAAATCAGCTCCCGTGCCGTTGATGTTGGGTCAACTTATGAAGCGGCGGTCGAACGGGTTCGGACCTCCGCGGAAACGGTACCACCGATGGCCGGGGGTCAATCCGCGTCATAGCCCGAAAGCGTCGCTTCAGCGTCGGACCACTGGTCCGACGGCACCTGGAGGTAGATCTCACCGCGGTCGAACTCGTCCAGGTCCCAATCGGAGGTCAGGACTGCGTCGAGGCCGACTTCACGCAGCTGTTGGGCGAAGGCCATCGCCGTCTTCAGCTCCTCGAATTCCCTGACTGCCTCCCAGGAATCGAACCGCGGGTCGGCGATGTAGATCTGTGGTTCCGACGGCCCTTTGGACAGGGCTCGGCGGAGGCGGTCGAAGGGACTCACTTCCCGCCGCCCGAGGGCTTCGGCTTCTCCTTCCGGACCAGGCCGACCTCACGCAGCTGTATCTCGTCGACGGGCGTCGGTGCGCCGGTCAGGGGATCGGCTCCGGAGGCGGTCTTGGGAAAGGCGATCACATCCCGGATCGAGTCGAACCCGGCAAGGAGGGCGGCGAACCGGTCCACCCCGTAGGCGATTCCGCCGTGAGGAGGCGCTCCGTATCGAAGTGCCTCGAGCAGAAAGCCGAATCGTTCCTCGGCCTCTTCTTCCGAGATCCCGAGCACCGCAAATACCTTTCTCTGGACCTCTGGATCACTGATACGGACCGAACCACCACCGAGCTCCACCCCGTTCCAGACCAGGTCGTAGGCGAGGGCCCTATTCGAGCCGGGGTCATCGATAGCGAGCTCCCCGTCCGGAGCGGTGAAGGGATGGTGAAGGGCATCCCAGCGGCCTTCCTCCTCATCCCATTCGAACATCGGCCAGTCGACTACCCAGACGAGGCTGTCGACGCCTTCCGGGATCAGATCCCACCTCTCGGCCAGCCGAGTCCTCAGGCCACCGAGGATGTGTTCGGCGAGGCGTGGTCGGTCAGCGGCGACCAACATCAGGTCACCTTCCTCGGCGCCGAGCGCCAGGTTCAGGCCCTCCTGCTCCTCCGCCGAGAGGAACTTGGCGATCGGGGCGCGCCAGCCGCTCCCTTCACGGAAGGCCCAGACCAGACCCTTTGCGCCGAGTTCCTTGGCCTCTTCGATCAGGCCATCGAGCTGGGCCCTCGGAAGGTCGCGACGCCCGAAGTTGATCCCCTTTACCGCGCCACCGTCCTCGATGACACCGCCGAAGGCTTTGAACTCGGTTCCCCGCAGGGTCTCTGTCAGGTCGACGATCTCGAAGCCGTAACGCATGTCGGGTCGATCGGTCCCGAAGCGGGCCATCGCCTCGGCGTGGGTTATCCGGGGAAAGGGCGGCTCCACCGCTGGCCCGAATTCTCCGAGCAGATGCCCCATGAGGCGCTCGTTCAAACCGATCAGGTCTTCCACCCCGACGAACGACATCTCGATGTCGAGCTGGGTGAAGTCCGGTTGACGGTCGGCCCTCAGGTCCTCGTCACGAAAGCACCTGGCGATCTGGAAGTACCGCTCGAATCCGGCGACCATCAACAGCTGCTTGAAGAGCTGCGGTGACTGGGGAAGGGCGAAGAAATCGCCCCGGTGGAGCCGGCTCGGCACCAGGAAGTCCCTGGCGCCCTCAGGGGTGGAGCGGGTCAATACCGGGGTTTCGATCTCGAGGAAACCCTGGCTGTCGAGAAAGCTCCGCATCTCTGTAACCAGGCGGTGCCTGAGGGTGATCGCTTCCTGCATCTGCTGCCGCCTCAGGTCGATGTAGCGATGTCTCAGCCTGGCCTCCTCACCGACCTCGGACTTGAACCCCTCGACCGGGAACGGCGGAGTCTCGGCTGCGGCCAGGACCTCGGCTTCCGTCACCACCACCTCGTACTCACCGGTGGGCAGCTCGGGATTGACCGTCTCCTCGTCCCGGTGGACGACCTTGCCGCGAGCCGTCAGGACATACTCGGGCCTCAGCTCATGACCGAGCTCATGGACCGCTCCTGACTCCTCCGGGTTGAAGACGAGCTGGACGATCCCCGTCCGGTCGCGAAGGTCGATGAAGACGAGGCCTCCGTGGTCACGACGTCGGTGCACCCATCCCGAAACGCGGACCTCGTCACCGACCCGATCGCCCAGCACCTGGCCGCACCAGGTGTCCCGGTACCCATTCGGGGAGAGAAATGGTTCCGCACCGCTCATCGGTTCCAGTCTTTCAGGAATAACCCTGTTCGATCGGGTCGTTGGCCCCGGGTCAGGGCCTGACCATCCCCGGGACCTCGGCCGGGTCGACCTGCTGCTGCTCCCCCGAAGACATCGACTTCAACTCGAGCGTTCCGTCCTCGTTGAGTATCAGGGTCCACTCTGAGCCGGAACGGTCCGCCTGCTTCAACTGACCCTTGAGTCGCCGACCGGCCAGATCCAACTCGACCGAGAGACCCTGGTTCCTGTAGCCATCGACCAGGGCGAAGGCCTTCTCCCAGTCCTTCTCGGAACAGACGACGACGAAAAGGTCGATCGAGCGGGAATCGCCAGGGGCCTCCTCCCCGAGCGCCAGGAGAAGTCGCTCGACTCCGGCGGCCCAGCCGACTGCCGGGGCCTCCGGTCCACCGAGGTCGGTGATCAGGTCGTCGTAGCGGCCGCCTCCACCGATCTCTGACTGGGAGCCGAGTCGATCGCAGACCATCGAGAAGACCGTTCTCGAGTAGTAATCGAGACCCCGGACCAGGGTCGGATCGACCTCGTACTCGACACCGGCTGCCGTGATCAATTCCTGAACCCGCTCGAAATGCTCGCGATCTTCCTCCGACACGGCATCGAGCAGTCGCGGGGCTTCCGCCATCACCTTGCGGGTGCCCTCATCGTCTGAATCGAAGGCGCGCAGGGGGTTCGAGTCGATCCGCTCCCTGACCTCGGTCGAGAGTTCGGCCTCGTGCTGCCTGAGGTAACGGGCGAGATCCTCCCTGAACCGGTCGCGCACCTCACCCGACCCGAGACTGTTTATCCGGAGCGTCACACCGGGCAGACCGAGCTCGCGGACCAGGACGTCCAGGAGGATGATCACCTCGGCGTCGGCCAGGGGTGAGTCCGAGCCGATCACCTCCACCCCGAGCTGGTGGAACTCGCGATAGCGACCGGCCTGGGGCCGTTCATGCCGAAAGAAAGGCCCCGAGTAGGCGAGCTTCACGGGCTGTGGCCACTTGCTCATGCCGTGCTCGATGTAGGCCCGGCATATCGGAGCCGTTCCCTCGGGCCTCAGGGTGAGGCTGCGGCCGCCCTTGTCCTCGAAGGTGAACATTTCCTTCCTGACGATGTCGGTCGAATCCCCTACGCCTCGCTCGAATAGCTCGGTGTCCTCGAATACCGGGGTCTCGATCAGGCCGAAGCCGGCGCGCCGGAAGAGCCGGCGGGCGACTCCGTCGACCAGATCGTGGCGCTCCATCTCCTTTGGCAGCGCGTCATAGGTGCCTCGTGGTGCCTTGAATCGCTCGGCCA
>JBBAUQ010000065.1:0-7684 GCA_040398125.1 Solirubrobacterales bacterium
GTCAACATGGCCGGTGAGCCAGCCTACAAACGGCCGACCAACACCGTCTTCCAGTCCTACGCCCTCTTCCCCCACATGACGCTCGAAGAGAACGTCGCCTTCGGGCTGAAGCGAAAGAAGGTCCCCAAGGGAGAGATCAAGCGGCGGGTCTCTGAGGAACTCGAGCGGGTCGGCCTGGCCAAAGAAGCCAAACGCAAGCCCGCCCAGCTCTCGGGCGGCCAGCAGCAGAGGGTTGCCCTGGCCCGGGCCCTGGTCAACCTGCCCAAGGTGCTACTCCTCGACGAGCCGCTCGGCGCGTTGGACCTCAAACTCCGCAAGGGCCTGCAGGTCCAGTTGAAGAACATCCAGGAAGAGGTCGGGATCACCTTCGTCTACGTGACGCACGACCAGGAAGACGCCCTGACCATGTCAGACCGAATCGCGGTCATGAACGAAGGCCGGATCGAACAGTGTGGTGACCCCGAGGAGGTCTATGAGAAGCCCGCGACCACTTTCGTCGCCGGCTTCATCGGGGTCTCCAACCTGCTCCCGGCGACGATCGAGGGCGGTGACCGGGTCAAGATCGAGGACGGCCCGACCGTCCAGACCCCGGACGCAGACCGCTTCAGCACGGGCGAGAAGCTCTTCGCAGTGGTCAGGCCCGAGAAGCTCGAGGTAGCCCAGCCGGGCGAAGGCCCCTCGGACCGGCCCGGGATAGACGGGCTGGTCGAGAGCTCGCTGTTCATCGGGACGGCGACGCAGCTCGGGGTGAAGGTTGCCGATGACGCCAAGCTGACCGTCCTCGTACCGAACGCCAGCGAGTCCGAACGGCAGAAGCTGCCCGGGGCCGGCGCCCGGATTCACCTGAGCTGGGAGCCGGACCACATGCACCTGGTTACTGAAAGCCCCAACGGCTCGGGACCGGAGAAGACTTCAACCGAAACCAACCAAGAACACCAAGGAGAGGAACCCCAGTGACCAAGAAGACCTGGAAACGATCGGTAAGGATGCTGACCGTGGCGGTAGCCGGCTTTGCGGCTGCCTTGACCGTGGCGGCCTGCAGCAGCGGCGGCGGAACCGATAACTCGGACGTCTCTACCGCACCCGGCGGCAAGGCCAGCGGCACGCTGAACGTCTCGAACTGGCCCCTCTACATCGACGAGAACACGGTCTCGGACTTTGAAAAGAAGACCGGCATCACCGTCAAGTACAACGAGGACGTCAACTCGAACACCGATTTCTTCGGCAAGGTCCAGCCACTCTTGGCCAACGGTGACTCGGGTGGTCGCAGCATTGTCACCGTCACCGACTGGATGTCCCAGAAGATGTGGGACCTCGGCTACCTCCAGAAGTTGAACCCCGATGAACTGACGACGGTGTTCGACAACCTGATCCCGAGCCTCCAGGATCCGGCCTTCGACCCGGGCCGTGAATACTCGATCCCGTGGCAGTCCGGGATGACCGGTCTGGTGGTCCGTACCGACCTCGCCCCGGACGTGAAGTCGGTCAACGACCTGTTCGATCCGAAGTACAAGGGCAAGGTCACGATGCTCGACGAGCTCCGTGACTCAGTCCCGCTCGTGATGAAGGCCGACGGTGTCGATCCGACCGAAGCCGACACCCAGGACTGGCTCGACGCGATCGACAAGATCAAGAAGGCCAAGGAGGACGGCCAGCTCCGGCGCTTCACCGGCAACGACTACAGCCAGGATCTCGCCAAGGGCGACGTGGTCGCGGCGATCGGCTGGTCCGGGGATGCAGTCCAGCTCCAGGCCGACAACGAGAACATCGAGTACATCCAGCCCGAGCAGGGTTGCATGCTCTGGTCGGACAACATGTCGATCCCGGTCGGCGCCCCGAACGCCCCAGCTGCCTACGAGTTCATGAACTACGTCTACGAGCCGAAGAACCAGGCCCAGATCGTCGAGTACGTGAACTACATCAGCCCGGTCAAGGGAGTGAAGGAGATCCTCACCAAGAAGGATCCGAAGCTCGCCGACAACGAGCTGATCTTCCCCTCGGAGCAGTTCCTCAGCAAGTGCACCAACCAGGTCTCGCCTCCGGGTGACTCGGCCCAGCAGAAGGAAGTCGAGAACGCCTGGGTCTCGGTGGTCGAGGGCTGAGAGACCAAAATAGGTAACAAAGAGGACTGGCGGAGCGTCTCGCTCGAAATGGGGAGAGAGCCTTGACGACGCTCCGCCAGCGCCTCCTGCCTTACGGCCTGCTCGGGCCGGGCCTGCTGTGGCTGATCCTGTTCTTCGTCCTGCCCATGGTCATCATGGCCTGGTACTCGGTGAGCACCGGCTCGCTCGAGACCGGCTGGCAGTTGACCTGGGCCTTCTCCAACTACGCCGACGCGATCTCCAACTACACGACGCAGTTCGGCCGGGCCTTCCTCTACGCCGGAGCGGCGACCGTACTCTGCCTGCTGCTCGGTTACCCACTGGCATACGCGATCGCCTTCAAGGCCGGCAGATGGCAGAACCTGATGCTCTTCGCGGTGATCGCACCGTTCTTCACCACCTACCTGATCAGGACGATCGCCTGGAAGACGATCCTGGATGACTCCAGCCCGATCGTTTCCTTCCTGAAAACGATCCAGATAATCCCGGCGGACGGCCGTGTCCTGGCAACCAGCGCAGCCGTGATCGCCGGCCTCACCTACAACTTCCTGCCCTTCATGATCCTGCCGATCTACGCCTCACTGGAGAGGCTGGACCTGAGGCTGCTGGAAGCGGGCAAGGACCTCTACGCATCGGCCACCCAGACCTTCCTCCGGGTCACCCTGCCGCTGACCGCCCCGGGCATCGTTGCCGGGGTGCTGTTGACCTTCATCCCGGCAGTCGGTGACTACGTCAACGCGACCTTCCTCGGCGGAGCGAACCAGTCGATGATCGGCAACGTGATCCAGGCCCAGTACCTGGTGATCAATGACTACTCGACCGCGGCGGCCCTCTCATTCACCTTGATGATCCTGATCCTGGTGGCCGTCACCTTCTACATCAGGTTCGCCGGCAGCGAGGCCCTGATGGGTGATGAGGAGGAGGCGAAGTAGCCATGGGGGCCTGGCGCTGGCTGAGGGAACACGCGACGCTGATCGCCGGGATCCTGATCGTGATCTACATGCTCGCCCCGATCGTCGTGATCGCCGTCTTTTCCTTCAATGACCCGACCGGCAAGTTCAACTTCGAGTGGGTCGGCTTCACCACCGAGTACTGGCAGAAGGCCTTCGACAACCAGGAGATCAACGACTCCCTCTGGCTGAGCATCAGGCTGGCCTTCTTCACCTCACTGGGGGCGACACTGTTCGGGACCCTGATCGCCCTGGCGCTGGTCCGGTACGAGTTCTTCGGCCGCAAGGCGGCCAACCTGCTGATCGTGATCCCGATCGCGACGCCAGAGGTCGTGATCGGTGCCGCCCTGCTCTCGCTCTTCGTCTACGCCTCGGCGGCACTCGGATTCACGACCCTCCTGGTCGCCCACATCATGTTTTCGATCAGCTTCGCCGTGATCGTCGTCCGGTCCCGCCTGATCGGGTTCGACCGGCGCCTGGAAGAGGCCTCGGCCGATCTCGGTGCATCACCTCTCACCACCTTCTTCAAGGTCACCCTTCCCCTGCTGGCCCCGGGGATCGCCGGAGCCCTGATGTTGACCTTCGCCCTCTCGATCGATGACTTCGTGATCTCGAACTTCAATGCCGGCAGCGAGGTGACCTTCCCGCTCTACATCTTCGGAGCCAACCAGCGCGGCATCCCGGTCCAGGTGAACGTGATCGCGACGATGCTCTTCATCGTGGCCGTCCTGGTGATGACCTTCGTGATCCTCCAGCAGCGCCGGGCCGAAAAGATGGTCGAGAAGCGAGCCGATGACGACAAGAAGGCCTCGGTCGCGATTCCGATCTAGGTCGGTGATCGGGGCCGTTCCGGTCGATCACCGCCTGACGGGGTTCGCATAAGGTGAACGCCATGGGATACGAGACCGATCTGCTCATTGGCGGGGCGAAGGTGGCCGGCGAGGGCCCGGTCCTCGAAGTCGAGAACCCGGTGGATGAGGAGATGGTTGCCTCCGTCGCGTCCGCCTCCACCGAGCAGCTCGACCGGGCAGTTACGGCAGCCCGGGAAGCCTGGCCGGGCTGGGCCGAGATGCCGGCCGTCGATCGGGCCCCGCTGCTCAGGGGCGTCGCCGATGCCCTGCGTGAGAAGGGTGCCGAGCTGGCGGCGATCATGACCACCGAGATCGGCCGGCCCCTGACCGAATCGGCCGACGAGGTCGAGTGGTGCGCAGCCTGTCTGGACTATTACGCCGAGATCGCCCGCTCGGAGATCGGTCGGGTCATCCCGCCGATCGAGTCTTCCCAGTTCGCGGTGGTGATAAAGGAGCCCCACGGGGTCGTCGGCTGCATCGTTCCCTGGAACTACCCGCTGCTGCTCCTGTTCTGGAAGCTCGCTCCGGCCCTGGCGGCCGGCAACACGACGGTGGTCAAGCCGTCGGAGCTCACCCCGCTCTCGACCCTCGCCCTGGCCGACGTCTTCTCCGAGCTACCGGACGGGGTGGTCAACCTGGTGGCCGGCGCCGGTGACATCGGTGCGGCCATCACCGAGCACCGCGGGGTCGACTGTGTGGCCTTCACCGGCTCGGTCGAGACCGGGAAGAAGGTCGGGGTCGCCTGTGCCGCCCGGAATGCCCGGGTCAACCTCGAGATGGGCGGCAAGGACCCCTTCATCATCTGCCCGGACATCGTCGACGAGGCGCTCGAGGTGGCGGCCCAGGGTGGTGCCTGGGCGGCCTTCCTCAATGCCGGCCAGGTCTGTACCTCATCGGAGCGCTTCTACGTGGTCGAGGACGTCTACGACGACTACCTGAAGGCATTCGTGGCCCACACCGAGACCCTCGTGGTCGGTGACCCGACCGATCCGGCCACCGACCTCGGTCCGATGGTCTCGGGCAAACAGCGCCAGAAGGCCCTCGACCAGGTGGAGGCAGCGGTCTCCTCCGGGGCGAGTCTCTTGACCGGCGGCGGCAGCGCCGGCCGGGAGACGGGCTACTTCCTGGAGCCCTGCGTGCTCACCGACGTACCGGAGGACTCGGTCCTGATGACCGAGGAGACCTTCGGGCCGGTCGCCCCGATCGTCCCGGTCGCCTCCCTGGACGAGGCGATCGCCAAGGCGAATTCACTGGACTTCGGCCTCGGGGCAAACATCTACACCCGGGACCTGGCCAACGCGATCAAGTGCCTGAAGGAGGTCAGGGCCGGCTCGGTCTGGATCAATGATCCGCTCACCGACAATGACGCCGGGCCGTTCGGCGGGTTCAAGAACTCCGGCATCGGACGCGAGCTCGGCACCGAGGGACTCGACGCGTTCCGTGAGGCCAAGCACGTCCACATGGACTCGAAGATCGAGATCAAGGAGTGGTGGTACCCGTACGGCTGAAGGGCCGCGCCCGGTAACCGGCCGGCTCCGCCCCGTAGTACCTTCAGCTCAATGGCTGACCAGAACCGCACGCCCTATGTCGACGCGCTGCTCGAGTTCGCCCGCAGCGACCCCGGCCGATTCAACGTGCCCGGGCACCAGGGAGGCGCCGGGGCCGATGACTCACTGAGGCTGTTGCTCGGCCAGTCGGCCCTGGCCGATGACATCCCGGCCTTGATCGAGGGGATCGACGTCGGCACACCGAATCCCTTCCGGGAGGCCCAGGAACTGGCGGCCGAGGCCTGGGGTGCGAGGCGTACCTGGTTCCTGGTCAACGGTGCCTCACAGGGAAACCAGACCGCCTGCCTGGCGATCGCCCACGCCGGACAGGATGTGGTCGCCCAGCGAAACGTCCACTCCTCGGTCATCGACGGGATGATCATGGCCGGGCTGAAGCCGACCTTCATCGCCCCGGAGATCGACGATGAGCTGGGCATCGCCCACTGCCTCACTCCCGAGGCCCTCGAGGAGGCGCTCAGTGGGTGCCCCGAAGCGGCCGCGGCGATCGTCGTCTCACCTACCTACTTCGGGGCGGCGGCCGACGTGGCAGGGCTGGCCGAGGTAGCCCATTCCCACGGGATTCCGCTGGTGGTCGACGAGGCCTGGGGCGCCCATCTGAAGTTCCATCCCGACCTCCCCCGGGATGCGCTCGACTCCGGGGCCGACCTGGTCATCTCCTCGACCCACAAGATCGTCGGCAGCGTCGGGCAGTCGGCGATGCTGCACCTCGGGTCGGAGCGGTTCGAGGAGGCGATCGTGGACCGGTGCGTGGCGATGACCGAATCGACCAGCCCGAGCTCCCTGCTGCTCGGTTCCCTGGACGGGGCACGCCACCTGGCGGCAGTCCATGGCGAAGGCCTCCTTGGCGAGACGATCGCAACCCTGGCGGCGGCCCGGACCGAGCTGGATCGGATTCCGGGCCTCGAAGTGATCGGCGAGAGACTGCTGGAGAGGGAGAGCGTCCATGCCTGGGATCCCCTTCGCCTGACCGTGGACGTTCGGGCAACGGGTGCCACCGGTTACCGGATCGCCCAGCTCGCCCGCGAGATCGCCAACGTCAATCTCGAGCTGGCCTCCGAGACGGTGGTGGTCGCCGTCTTCGGTATGGCGACCGGTACGCCGGCCCGGGCCCGCCGGTTGCTCGACGGACTGGAGTCAGCCGTAATGGGCCTGGAGGCATCGGCCCCCGAGGTCCTGCCGGAGTTCACTCTGCCGCCACCGTGGGGCGAGCCCCGGATGTCACCGCGTGAGGCCTTCCTTGCCCGCCAGGAAGTGGTTCCCTTCGATCAGGCCGAGGGCCGGATCGGTGCCGAACCTCTGGCGACCTACCCGCCCGGCATCCCGAACGTCCTGCCGGGCGAGGTCCTGACCCGTGACACGCTCGAGTTCATCCGCGAGACGATCGCGGGGGGTGGCTCGGTACGGGGGGCGACCGACCGCGAGCTCACCACGCTCAGGGTCGTCGCCGAGTCCTGAACGGCCCTCGGTTCAGGCGGCTTCCAGCAGCTCGACCCGGTAATCGTCCGGGTCGCGCACGAAGCAGAGCCTCGGGCCGTCCACCGCGACGGTGTAGGGCGGAGTCTCTGGCTCAATCCCTGCGAGGGCGAGCTTCTCGAGCACGCCGTCCAGGTCGGCGACCGTGACCGCGATGTGGCCGTAGCCGGTGCCTACCTCGTACGGCTCCTTTCGCCCGATGTTGAAGGTCAGCTCCAGCCTCGGCCCGTCCCCCTCGAAGCCCATGTAGACGTTGATCGCCTCCTCACGGATATGAAGGCGGCCCATCTCGGTCATTCCGAGCTGCTCGTAGAAAGTGACCGAACGCTCCAGGTCGAAGACCCGGTAACAGGTGTGGATCAGCTCAGGCATCGCCGGCGGGCTCCCTCAGGGTGCGCAGTGCCTCTGCCCAGCGGGCCAGCGCGTCGAGCATGGATTCGGCGCCATGCTCGACCGCCTCGGTCGGCCGGAAGCTGCCCTCGTCATCGACCATCGAGTCGACGAAGGGGATCACCACGGCCTCGGGCACCGGCATCATGCTGAACTGGAGCAGGTTCGGTTTGAGTGCCTGGACGCCCCTCATACCCCCGGAAACGCCTCCGTAGCTGACGAAGCCGACCGGCTTGTAGCGCCACTCGTGGTAGAGGTAATCGAGAGCGTTCTTCAACGCCGGCGAGGGTCCGGCGTTGTATTCGGGAGCGATCAGAACATAGGCGTCTGCCGGCTCGACCAGGGCACTC
>JBBAUQ010000066.1:0-7670 GCA_040398125.1 Solirubrobacterales bacterium
TCGCCTCACAGGCCAGTCGCAGGACGTTTATCGTGCCCATCAGGTTGATGTTGCTCGCCCACTCGTAGCCCTCCATCGGGGCAGCGCCGTGCTTGTCGGAAGCGATCCGGCCGGCGGCCCCGACCCCGGCACAGTTCACACAGATGCGCAGGCCGTTGTCACCGCTGGCGGCGGCCGCCTCGATCGCTGCCTTGACCTGATCGGCATCGGTGACGTCGGCCTTGAGGAAGGCCGCGCCGATCTCCGAGGCAAGTTCACCGCCCTTTTCCTCATTGAGGTCGGCGATGGTCACGATGTGGCCGGCCCCGGCAAGTTCCCTCGCTGCGGCCTCACCCAGGCCCGAGGCTCCGCCGAACACGATCGCTGCAGTCGGTTCTGTGTCCATTTTCAGTTCGCTCCTCTAGGGTTCGGGGTCATGGAAAGAGAGATATTCGAAGACGAGCACGAGGACTTCCGCGAAAGCGTACGCCGTTTCGTCACCGAGGAGATCTCCCCCTCCTTCGAGGAGTGGGAGGAGGCCGGGATCGTCCCGCGCGAGCTCTTCGCCAAGGCGGCAGACAAGAACATGCTGGCGATGGCCGCACCGGAGGAATATGGTGGCCTCGGGGTCGATGACTACCGCTTCAACCAGGTGATCGTCGAGGAGGGCTCCTACGCCGGGTACATGGGCCCCTTGCTCGGAATCTCCCTGCACAACGACATCTGCCTGCCTTACTTCCTCGAGTACTGCAACGAGGAGCAGCGGGAGCGCTGGCTCCCCGGGATCGTCGACGGGTCCCTGATCACGGCCCTGGCGATGACCGAGCCCGGCATCGGGTCTGACCTCGGCTCGATGGGGACAAAGGCAGTCCGCGACAACGGCCACTACCTGGTCGACGGCTCGAAGACCTTCATCACCAACGGGATCAACGCCGATCTGGTGATCACCGCGGTGAAGACCGACCCCTCCGAGCAGCACAAGGGGATCTCCCTGATGGTCATCGAACGCGACATGGACGGCTTCGAGAGGGGGCGCAACCTCGACAAGGTAGGGATGCACTCCCAGGACACGGCCGAGCTCTTCTTCAACGAAGTGCCGGTGCCGGCCGAGAACCTGCTCGGCGAGGAGGGCATGGGGTTCGCCTACCTGATCTCCAACCTGGCCCAGGAGAGGCTCTCGATCGCCATCGGGGCCGTTGCCTCGGCCCAGGCCGCACTCGACTGGACCCTGGAGTACGTCAAGGAGCGCACGGCCTTCGGCCGCCCGGTCGGCTCCTTCCAGAATTCACGCTTCAAGCTGGCCGAGATGAAGACCGAGGTGGACATCGCCACGGCCTACACCGACCGCTGCGTCACCCTGCTGAACGAGGGCAAGCTGACTGCCGAGGACGCCGCTGCGGCCAAGTGGTGGACGACCGAGATGGCCGGCCGGGTGATCGACGAATGCGTCCAGCTCCACGGCGGCTACGGCTACATGATGGAGTACCCGATCGCCCGTCTCTGGGCCGACCACCGGGTCACCCGGATCTACGGCGGCACCAACGAGATCATGAAGGAGATCGTCGGCCGCTCGATGGGCGTCTGACCATCCCCGAAGCGGGACCGGAGGACTACTGCGCGGTCATCGGGGCCGGGTGGGCCGGCTTCTCGTCCTTGACGGCCCTGCGGTATTCCCGGTTGAGCATGCCGATCACGTCGAGTGAGATCTCCTGGGGGCATACCCGGGCGCACTCGCCGTAGTTGGTGCAGCCGCCGAAGCCCTCCTCGTCCATCTGTTTGACCATGTTGAGCGGCCTCAACTCCCGCTCGGGCTGGCCCTGGGGCAGGAGGTTCAGGTGCTTGACCTTGGCCCCGGTGAACAGCATCGCCGAGCCGTTCGGGCAGGCCGCCACACAGGCCCCACAGCCGATGCAGATCGCCGCATCGAAGGCCTCCTTCTGGACCTCCGGTGCGATCAGCATCGCGTTCGGGTCGGGCTGGGGCCCGGTCGTGGTCGAGATGTAGCCCCCGGCCTCGATTATCCGGTCGAGCGCCGAGCGATCGGTCACCAGGTCCCTGATCACCGGCATGGGGTTCACCCGGTAGGGCTCGACCTTGATCGTCGCCCCGTCGATGAAGTCACGCATGTAGATCTGGCAGGCAGTGGCGCGGCGCGGACCCTGGGGTATGCCGTCGATCACCAGTGAACAGGACCCACAGATCCCCTCACGGCAGTCGCTCTCAAAGGCGACGGCCCGCTTCTTCTCCCGGCCGAGCCTGGCGTTCAGCTGGTCAAGCATCTCGAGGAAGGAGCTTTCGGGGTCGATCCCGTCCACCTCGAAGACCTCGAAGTAGCCTTCCGATTCACGGTCGAACTGACGCCAGATCTCAAGGGTGAATTTCACTTGTAGCTCCTGGTAGCGAGTTTAGCGTTCTCGAATTCGAGCTCCTCATCATGCGGAATCGGCTCGATCCCCTCGCCACCGAACTCCCAGGCCGTCACCTTGGCGAAATCCTCGTCATCGCGGAGCGCCTCGCCGTCGGCGGTCTGGAATTCCTCGCGGAAGTGGCCGCCGCAGGACTCCTCCCGGCGGAGGGCGTCGTGACACATCAACTCACCCAGCTCGAGGAAGTCCGAAACCCGGTTGGCGTACTCGAGGCTCTGGTTGAGCTCCTTGACTCCGGGGTCGACCCTGACATCACTCCAGAAGGCCTGCTTGATCTCGGCCAGGTCATCGAGGGCCTGGCGGAGGCCCTCGGCGTCCCGCGACATGCCGCACTTGTCGAGCATGACCAACCCCATCATCCGGTGGAACTCCTGGGCAACCGTTCGACCGTCGACATCGACCAACGCCTGGAGACGTTCCTCGACGTCCTGCTGGACCTGGTCGAAGGCCGGATCACTGGTGCTCACCGGTTCGTGATGGTCGGTCAGGTAGTCGGTGACCGTGTGGGGCACGATGAAGTAGCCATCGGCCAGGGCCTGCATCAGGGCACTCGCCCCGAGCCGGTTGGCGCCGTGGTCGGAGAAGTTCGCCTCACCGATCGCGAACAGCCCCGGGATCGTGGTCTGGAGCTCGTAATCCACCCAGAGGCCACCCATCACGTAGTGGGGGGCCGGGTAGATCATCATCGGCGTCTCATAGGGGTCGTCCCCGGTAATCCGCTGGTACATGTCGAACAGGTTTCCGTACCTGGCCTCGATTGCCTCCCTGCCCTGCTCGGCGATCGCGTCGCGGAAGTCGAGGTAGACACCCCGGCCGGTACCGCCCACCCCAAGCCCCTCGTCACAGACCAGCTTGGCCGCCCGCGAGGCGATGTCGCGCGGGGCGAGGTTGCCGAATGCCGGGTAACGCTCCTCGAGGTAGTAGTAGCGCTCGGCGTCCGGGATGTCGGCCGGACGGCGGTCCTCGTTCTGCTTGCGCGGAACCCAGACCCGGCCGTCGTTCCTGAGTGACTCACTCATCAGGGTGAGCTTTGACTGGTAGTCACCGCTCTGGGGAATACAGGTCGGGTGGATCTGGGTAAAGCAGGGATTGGCCATCAGGGCACCACGCCGGTGGGCCCGCCAGGTCGCAGTGACGTTGGAGCCCATCGCGTTGGTCGAGAGGTAATAGACGTTGGTGTAGCCACCGGAGGCGAGGATCACGGCATCGGCGGCGAAGCGTTCGATCTCCCCGGTCTCGAGATTCCGGATGATCACGCCCCTGGCGACCCCGTCCACCTTGACCAAGTCCAGCATCTCGTGCCGGCTGAAGACCTCGACGTTGCCGACGTCGACCTGTTGTTCCAGGGCACTGTAGGCACCGAGCAGCAGCTGCTGGCCGGTCTGGCCCCGGGCGTAGAAGGTCCGCTGGACCAGCACCCCGCCGAAGGAACGGGTCGCCAGGGATCCGCCGTACTCCCGGTTGAAGGGAACCCCCTGGGCGACCGCCTGGTCGATGATGTTGGCCGAGAGCTCGGCCAGACGCCAGACGTTGGCCTCGCGGGAGCGGAAGTCTCCGCCCTTGATCGTGTCGTAGAAGAGCCGCTGGATCGAGTCGCCCTCGTTGGCGTAGTCCTTGGCCGCGTTGATCCCGCCCTGGGCGGCGATGCTGTGGGCGCGCCTCGGTGAGTCCTGGAAGCAGAAACTCTTGACCTTGAAACCCTGAGCCCCGAGGGTGGCTGCGGCGCTGGCCCCGGCCAGGCCGGTACCGATGACGATCACGCTCATCGAGGGCCGGTTGCGCGGACCGACCAGGGCGTGACCGTTCAGCCAGTTCCTCCACTTGTCCTCGATCGGCCCCTCCGGGATCTTGGCGTCGAACTCCATTTCCATCAGGAAGCGCTCCTTGTGATCGCGGTCTGGGCGGTCGTCTCCGGGCCCGTGTTGTCAGGAGCCCCGAGGGCACCGGTGAAGAACAGGACCGGAATACTGGCAAACCCGGCAACCAGGACCACGGTCAGCAGGCTGGCCCCGGTCTTGATCCTCGGGTTCCGTTCCGGGTTGTCCCAGCCGAGGGTCTGGAAGAGGCTCCAGATCGCGTGCCTCAGGTGGCTGCCGAGGAAGAAGAGGGCGACCAGGTAGATCGCCACGAAGTACCACTCCTGGAAGGCGTTGTAGAGGTTGGCGTAGACCGTCCCTTCGGTGAGCGGGGTGACGTCGATGGTCAAAGTGGTGAACTGGAGGATGTGGAAGACGATGAAGGCGAGCAACAGCACCCCGCTGACCATCATCAGTCGTGACTCCCAGGAACGGCCGATCCGCCTCGCCGGGAATCCCTCCGGCCGGGCCGCACGGTTGCGGGCCTTGAGCTGGATCACTCCGACGACGTGGATGATCAGGGCCGTCAGAAGCACCGCCCGAACGGCCCACAGCACCCCGGTCTGCGGGATCAGGGGCTCACCGAAGTCGGTCAGCCACTCGGAGTAGACGTCGATCTGGGGATCGCCGCCACCCGGCCCGGCGAGCGAGAGCAGGTTGCCAGCCATGTGGAGGATCAGGTAGGCGATCAGGATCGTGCCAGTGACAGCAACGAACACCTTTTTCCCGATGGTCGAGTGCCAGAGCTCTAACACCGGTAGCCCCCGTCGTTCATCCGATTTTCGGGCAGGCAGAGGAGCTTCACACCTACGGATTCTACGGCTCGCCCGGCCGTTACGACGGCCGGCTTCCTACCTGGCCGTAACCCTGTCGAGCTCGACGGCCGCACCTTCGTCGGCGCCTTCGATCACCACGTAGACCATCGGCGGGCCCCCGAAGAAGGTCGAGGATTCGCCTTCCCCGACGTAGATCGCCGGGGTGGTCGAGCCATCGGAGTTGTGGACCCAGACCTTCTGGCCCTTCTTGAATCCCTCGAAAACGGGCTCGGCCGGCTCGGCCGGGCCGTCGGCGGCCTCCTGCTCTGCCCTCTTTCCCAATCTTGCCTTGCGATGTTTGGTCATCGGCCCATCCTACGTCCTTGGCCGAGCCCCGGGGCCCTGAGGGGTCCCCCACACTTCACAGCCGTTCCCATGGGGGACAATCACCGGATGGCCGACCAGCCGGACTTCATCCACCTCTTCGAGCCGCCGGCGGCGGGCGAAGGGGAACTCACCCTGCTGCTGCTCCACGGTACCGGTGGGACCGAGTCCGACCTGATCCCGTTGGGCCGGCAGCTCGCGCCGGGCGCCGGGCTGCTCAGCCCGAGGGGGAAGGTGCTGGAGGGAGGGGTGTTGACCCGTTTCTTCCGGCGCCACGGCGAGGGGATGCTCGATATCGATGACCTCAAGACGAGGACGGATGAGCTGGCCGGCTTCCTCGAGTGGGCAGGCACCGAATACGGCTTCGACCCGGCGACCCTGGTGGCGCTCGGTTTTTCAAACGGGGCCAACGTCGCCACCACGCTCCTCTTCCGCCACCCCGCCCTCCTGGCCGGTGCAGCGCTGCTTCGGCCGATGCTTCCCTACCGGCCAGATCCCCTGCCGGACCTGGCGGGAAAGTCCGTCCTGATCCTCGCCGGTGAGAACGACCCGATGGTCCCACTGGACCAGCCCCGGGACCTTGCATCCCTCATGGCCGAGGCAGGCGCCTCGGTCCAGGCCGAGGTCTCGATGGGAGTGGGTCACAACCTCTCGGAGGCCGACCTGAACTCCCTGGCAAACTGGATCCAGGGCCTGTGGGGGAAATAATTCCGGCGAATGCCGGCCAATCGGCCTATGCTGGCTCAAAGGTGGGGAGGAGCCTTACCTGAGGCGCCCCCACCCTGGATGAGGTAGTCCCGGCCTCTCGGGTCGGGCCGCAAGACGGGAGAGAGGGGAACGGATGAAGGCGTTCGTGGTGATGCTGAGTCTGGCCGGATGTCTGGTGATCGCCGGTTGCGAGTTCTCCTGCTCGGTCGGTGGCTCGGTCCCGGCCGGAGAGCTGGAGAAGCAGGTCAGGCTCTCATACGAAGACCAGACCGGGATCCTGATCAAGTCCATCTCCTGCGAGGAAGCCGGGGATGACACCGGTTCACCGATCTCCTGCAAGGCGACCAATGTGAACGGGGTCCTCCTCGATATCGGTGGTGAGGTGACCTCCTACGACGCCGACAGGGAGAGGGTCAAATTCGACTGGGAGGTGACCAGGGCGGTCGCCCCCGGAACCCTTTATGCCGATGCCGCAGCGAGAACGCTTTCGGCCAGGTCCGGCGTTCCGATCACCGAGGTGGTCTGCCCGAAGAAGGTCGTCGTCGAGAAGGGGGCCCGGATCGACTGCACGGCGATCTTCCCTGATGGGTCGAAGTCAGGGGTGACCCTCACCCTCACCGACCGGGATGGTGGATTCCGGGCCGAGATCACCGGTGCCGCCTCGCCGAACGCCTGAGCCGCCCCGAATAACGCCCGGTAGCGCTTTCTGGTAAAACCCCTATTGCTTATCGGGTTTTAGGTATTAAAGGATTTACCGGTAGGGCCCCTCCCCGACCGTCGCCCAACGCCTTGAACAGGGCTGGCGAGCGCCTCGGACGCGGGGGTGAAACACTGTCCAATCCGCGACAAGACCAACAGGAGAAGAATGAGCGACGAAAAGAACTTCGGACCGGAGACCCAAGCCCTTCACGCTGGCCAGGAGCCCGATCCGACGACCAACGCCAGGGCTGTCCCGATCTACCAGACGGTCGCCTACGAGTTCAACGACGCCCAACATGCCCAGGACCTCTTCGCCCTGGCCGAGCCGGGAAACATCTATTCCCGGATCATGAACCCGACCTGGAACGTCCTCGAGGAGCGGATCACCGCGCTCGACGGCGGAGTCGCCGCGCTAGCGGTCGCCTCTGGCCAGGCCGCCGTCACCTACGCAGTGCTCAACATCTGCCGTAGCGGAGACAACATCGTCGCGCTCTCGAAGCTCTACGGCGGCACCTACAACCTCTTCGCCCACACGATGCCCCAGTACGGGATCGAGGTCAGGTTCGTCGACCCCGACAAGCCCGAGGAGCTTGCCCAGCACGTCGACGACAAGACCCGCCTGGTCTTCGCCGAGACGATCGGCAACCCGAGGCTGAACGTGGTCGACATCCCGGCCTGGTCCGAGGCCGCCCACGCCGAGGGCCTGCCGCTGATCGTCGACAACACCGTCCCCACCCCGATCCTCTCCCGGGTGATCGACCACGGCGCAGACATCGTCGTCCACTCGGCGACCAAGTTCATCGGTGGTCACGGCACCTCCCTGGGTGGGCTGATCGTCGATTCAGGCAACTTCGACTGGGCGG
>JBBAUQ010000067.1:0-7570 GCA_040398125.1 Solirubrobacterales bacterium
TCGGGGTGTTCGCCGTTCAGCTCTGCAAGGCGGCCGGAGCCAACGCCGTGGGGGTCGTCTCCTCGGCCGAGAAGGGCGACCTGGTCAAACAGCTCGGGGCGGTCGACTACATCGACAGGAACGAGTTCACCGGGATGATGCGCAAGGGCGGTGAGACAAAGGAAGAAGAGAAGGAGCGGTTCAAGGTCTCACGCGAGTTCGCCAAGCGGGTCAAGGGAATACTCGGCGAGCCCCCTGACATCGTCTTCGAGCACGTCGGCAAGGCAACCTTCCCGACCTCCGTGTTTACGGTGAAGCCGTTCGGCAAGGTGATCATCTGCGGCGCTACCTCGGGCTACGACCTCGACTTCGACGTGCGTTACCTGTGGATGAAGCAGAAGCAGATAATCGGCTCCCACTTCGCCAACGCATACGAGTGCATGAGGGCCAACGACCTGATGGCCGAGGGCAAGGTTCGGCCGGTGCTCTGGAAGACGATGGGCTTCGACGGAGTGCCGGAGGCACACCAGATGCTCCACGAGAACCGGCACCTCGGCAAGATCGCAATCCTGGTCGGGGCCGAGAACGAAACTGACGGTCAGGAAGTCGACGGTCCCGGAGCGATCCGGGCAGAAGTCGGCGCCTGAAACGAGGGGGCGGCGGCCCTGCCATGACTTACATCTCGGAAATCTCCTGGCACATCACCCCCTTCAGGGCTCAGGACTGGATCGACGGGTGGTACCCGGCAGCCGAGAAGGCCACTGACTTCGGAGCCCTCGACTGGCGGATCTACCGATCCACCGAGGATCCCCTCCTGTTCAGACAGGTCATCACCTGGGCCAAGAAGGAAGACTTCGAGAGCTACTGGTATTCGGAGGAGATCTCGGTCATCCGGCGCGGAGTCGTCAACTACTACGACAAGCCGCTGCTGCCGGTCTGGTGTACGCCAATCCTCTCGAGCGACTGAGCTTCGCCCGCGGCTGAAAAACGGCCCCGGTCGGTCTAACCGAACGGGTCGGGCATCCGGACGACCAGCTTGGAGAAGCTGCCGGCGGCGTTACGGGCGTTCTGGTCAGAGCCGATCGAGAAGGTCGATGCGGTTCCGCTCAGCTCGTTGCCCTTGGGGTCGTCGACCAGCAAGACCCTCTTGCCGTTGACCCGGGCGAACAGGCGGGCGTTGGAGGCAGGCTGCCCCTTGGTCCCGTTGTAGGCACCGAAGCTCAACTGGTTGGCCCGACCGAGGGGCTTGACCCGCTTGCGCCCCAGTTTCTCACCGGCCAGGACGGTGACCTTCCCATTCGACCCGACCTTGCGGATCTGGGCGCGAGTGGTCGATGGATAGACGACCAGCTGGTAGCGGGCGCCACTGGACGAGTGCCTGAGTGAAAGTCCGAGGAACGTCCGCTTCCGAATCCGTTGGGGCGTGGACTCGAACAGCCTGCCGGTGGCCGTCACATAGATGCTCTTCCCGGCCACGGGAACACGGTAGGAGCACTCGCGGGTCTTCTTGCCGACCTTGATCCGGAAGGCGCTGTCGGACCCGCCCTTCGTGCAGCGCGCCTTGCGGTCGAACTGACCGACGTCCGACCGCGTGGTCGCGGAGTCCAGTGAGTTCTTGTAGATCGTCACCGAAGTCGCCGCGTCGGCCAGCTGGACGGCAGCGATCAGCCCAAGGCAGGCCAGGAGGAGGGCCACGAACGCGAGGCGTCCACGGCCGGTCAGGGGGGGTCTGGTACTCGAGTGCATGTTTGGAAACCTAAACACAACCCGAGGGCGAAGGGTGCGGCATGGCGAAACTGCCAGATAACCTGCCCGTTGGAACCGCTGGGGGTATCTTTTCCGTGATGAGCCAAGAACACCGACTTCCGGAACGCGATCGCCCCTGGGTCATGCGGACCTACGCCGGCCATTCCGATGCCCGGCGTTCCAACGAGCTGTACAGGACGAACCTGGCAAAGGGCCAGACCGGCCTCTCGGTTGCCTTCGACCTGCCGACCCAGACCGGCTACGACCCCGATCATCCGCTAGCCCGCGGTGAGGTGGGCAAGGTCGGGGTCTCGGTTGCCCACCTGGGTGACATGGCGACCCTGATGGACCAGATCCCGCTGGGGACGATGAACAGCTCGATGACGATCAACGCGGTGGCCGCCTGGATGCTCGCGCTCTACGTCGCTGCCGCCGAGAACTCCGGCGTGGAGCGCTCGGAGCTCAAGGGCACGACCCAGAACGACATCATCAAGGAGTACCTCTCGCGCGGGACCTACGCCTTCCCGCCAGAGCCCTCCATGCGCTTGATCGCCGACATGGTCGCCTTCACCGTCAACGAGGTGCCTTCCTGGAACCCGATCAACATCTGCAGTTACCACCTGCAGGAGGCCGGTGCCACCCCGGTCCAGGAGATCGCCTACGCGATTTCGAACGCGATCGCCGTGCTGGACGAAGTCAAGAAGCGAGGCCAGGTAGCCGAGGAGGATTTCCCCAAGGTTTTCGGCCGGATCTCCTTCTTCGTCAACGCCGGTATCCGGTTCGTCGAGGAGATCGCGAAGCTCAAGGCGATGGGACGACTCTGGACCGAGATCGGGCGTGAGCGGTACGGGGTCGAGGACCCGAAGATGCTCCGCTTCCGCTACGGAGTCCAGGTCAACTCACTCGGGCTGACCGAGGCCCAGCCCGATAACAACGTCCAGCGCATCGTGATCGAGGCCCTGGCCGTCATCCTCTCGCGGGATGCAAGGGCCCGGGCCCTCCAACTGCCGGCCTGGAACGAAGCGATGGGTCTCCCCCGCCCCTGGGATCAGCAGTGGAGTCTGAGGATCCAGCAGGTCCTGGCCTACGAGACCGACATTCTCGATTACCCCGACATCTTCGAGGGTTCCGAGGTGATGGAAGGTCTGGTCGATGAATTCATGGCGGGCGCCCGGGACGAGATGGCCATGGTCGAGGAGAAGGGCGGAGCAGTGGCGGCCGTCCCCTACATGAAGGCCCGCCTGGTCGAGTCCCACCGCGAGAGGGTCTCGAGAATCGAGAGTGGAGACCAGAAGGTCGTCGGCCTCAACTCCTTCACCGAGACCGAGGAATCACCGTTGACCAAGAGCTCCGACGGCGGGATCATGAAGCCCGATCCCGAAGTGGAGCGGGAACGGATCGAGGCACTCGAAGCCTGGAAAGCAGACCGCGACCAGGCCGCGGTGGACGCCGCCCTCGCCGAGGTTGCCCGGGCGGCAGCGTCGGAGAGCGAGAACATCATGCCGTCGACGATCGCAGCCGCCAAAGCCGGGGCTACGACCGGTGAGTGGGCTGAGGTCCTGAGAGAGGTCTTCGGTGCCTACCGCGGCCCGACAGGTGTCGGTGGTGCTGCGCCGGCCGACGATCGTGAAGCCCTTGAGAAGACCAGGGCGAGGGTCGATCAAGTCTCGGAACAGATCGGGCACCGCATCCGGATCCTGGTCGGGAAACCGGGCCTGGACGGCCACTCCAACGGCTCTGAGCAGATCGCCCTCCGGGCGCGGGACGTCGGGATGGAGGTCGTTTACCAGGGGATCAGGCTGACCCCGGAACAGATTGCCGAGTCGGCTGTCCAGGAGGACGTCGACGTCGTTGGGCTCTCGATCCTGTCGGGCTCGCACCTCGAGCTGGTGCCCGAGGTCGTCCGGCTGCTCAGGGAGCAGGAGATGGACATCCCGGTGGTTGCCGGCGGAATCATTCCTCCCGAGGATGCCCGTTACCTCGAGGAAGCCGGAGTGGCCGGGGTCTACACACCGAAGGACTTCGACATCAACGAAATCATGGGTGAGATCGTCGAGTTGGTTGCTTCCGGGAAGCGCGGCGATACGCCCGAGGTGACGGCCAAGGTCTGACAGTGGTCCCGCCCCGTGGCCACGTCTTTCACGGGGAGCAGGGCTACTCGAGTTCCCGACAGGACAGGTCTGAGCGGCCCTGTCTACCGGCATCGGATACCCTTTCGCCATGGCAACGGAACGTCAGAAAAAGCGTAAGGAGCTAAGGGAAAAGCGACTCCAGGCCGAGGCCAAGGGCAAGGGCGACGAGAAGCGCCAGAACATGCTCAAGGCCCTAGCCGCGATCGGTTTCATTGCGGTGGTCGGCATCGTCGTGGCGGTCGTGGCGATCTCTTCCGGAGGCGGATCGGGCGACTCGGCCAAGTCGGGCGACGAGATCGACAAGCTGTTGGCCGGAATCCCGCAGAAGGGCACGGTCCTGGGCGAGCCCAGTGCCAAGGTGACACTGGTCGAGTTCGGTGACATGCAGTGCCCGGCCTGCAAGGAGTTCGCCAACACGGGAGCACCCGAAGTGATCAAGGGTCCGGTACGGAGCGGAAAGGCGAAGTTCGAGTTCCGGCAGTGGCCTATCCTCGGACCGGACTCCTCGACGGCCGCCTTCGCCGCGCTTGCAGCGGCAGAGCAGGGCCGTTACTGGCAGTACCTCGAGAACTTCTACGCCAACCAGGGGATCGAGGGAACCGGTTACGTGACCGACGATTTCCTGAAGACCATTGCCGAGGACGCCGGCGTCCCCGACCTGGACAAGTGGGAGAAGGATCGGTTCAACACCGACCTCGAAGACGAACTGCTCAACAACGAGGACGAGGCAGCCAACCTCGGCTTCACCGGCACCCCTTCTTTTGCCATACAGAAGGGGAACGGCGAGTTGGAGCCGATCCAGTTCCAGGGTGACGCGAACGAGCTCATCAAGGCGATCAACCAGGCCAACTAGGCCCCGTCACCAAACCGAGACCGAGGATCGGTTCCGCAGATTCCATCGCGCCGAAGGCAGGCAGTTGCGTGCCCGATGGCCGGTCGCTAGCCTGACTCACCGAAGATGAACGATTCAATTTCCGCCTGGCTTCGCTGCTACCGCTGTTGGTCGCGGAACCTCGAGGTCCAGGTCCACTACGACGCAATTCGCCGGATCGATCCCGAGACCGGCATCCCGGCCGAAGGGGTCGACGAGATCCAGGAATCGGCCATCCAGTGCCTCGACTGCCTCCATGACCAGCCCCACCTGACCTTTGACGGGGAGAGCGTGGTCCCGATCGGTGACCGCTGGGAGCGGCTGGTGGCCGGAACCCCCTGGGTCGCCTCCTGCACGGTCACCGTCGATGGCGCCCAGGTCGAAACCTGTTCAGGGCCGGAAGCGACCGATTACCTGACCTATGGCGCCTTCGGGGATGCCGGCACCCGTGAGTTCTTCACCCATGTCCGGTTCCACAAGCACCAGAATGACCGGATAGCGGTTCACCTCCTGGTCGAGCTGTATGCCCGGTCGGCCGAAGAGGCCACCTCGGTCCTCGAGGAGGCCGCCCGGGGTGAGCTCGAGATCACCTCCCTGGCAGAGGAGTCCCGGCCTCCGGCCCACGCCTCTGACGGGGCCCACTGACCCCGGGACAGCCCCGAGCCGGACTCAGCCCGGATTCTTCTTGGGAATCAGGGCCGTCCGCTTGAATTCGGCGACCAGGACTCCGTCCTGGTTGTAGACCCGGGTATGGACCCGGACGATGCCCCGGTCGGGCTTCGACTTCGACTCCCGGACCTCGAGGACCTCGGACTCACAAAAGAGGGTGTCGCCATGGAACACCGGGTGGGGATGGCTGAGTTCATCGGTAGCGAGATTGGCGATCGCCTTGCCCGAGAAGTCGGAAACCGACATTCCGACAGCCAGTGAGTAGACCAGCGGGCCGACCACGACGTTCTTTCCCTGCTGGGAAGCCTTGGCGTGGACGTCATTGATGTGCAGGGGATGGTGGTTCATCGTCAGCAGGCAGAAGAGGTGGTCGTCGGCCTCGGTGACGGTCTTGGCCGGCATGTGCTTGTAGACGGCGCCGACCTCGAACTCCTCGAGGTAACGGCCATAAGGGTGGGAACCCGATTCCTCGCGCTCGGCCTGGTCAGTGCTGAAATCCTTGGCTTCCTCGCTCATTTCGCTTTCTCGTTCCTCTTCCTGGTTTCTGGTTTCCGTTGTCTGGCTTTCGGCTTTTGGCCGATCACCAGAGGTCAGTTCTGTCGGCCCGAATCCGAGGGCCTCAGTGGACCTTCTTGGTCTTGGCCCGCTGCTCGTGGTTGTCAATCACCCGGATGACCAGCTTGGCCACGTTCTGGTCTCCCTCGAACCGGATGTGGCCGGTCTCGGCGGCCCGCCGAAAGGCCGACAGGCCGGCCTTCGGATCGGCCAGCTGGTTGAACTGGGTGCGGTCGATCTCGACCCGACACCTTTCATCCTCTCCCCGGCCCTTGGTCACCTCGGGGCCGGGCAGCTCGACGCGATAGGTCTGGACATCGCCCTTGGCCCGGAGGTCGACTCCGAAGACCAGTTTCAGCTTCTTCAGCGCAGGGACTTCGTCGAGGACGTTGTTCACGGCCTGTCCGATCATCTGCGCCGTGGAAGCCATGCCCTATATCTATCAGGGCTGGCGCCGTCCCGGCGGGCTGCACTGGACTCAGATCTTGTAGCGCTCGAGGAGTTTCTTGCCGATCACCATGCGCTGGATCTCGGAGGTTCCCTCCCCGATCAGCAGCAACGGAGCGTCGCGGTAGAGCCGCTCGATCTCGTACTCCTTGGAGTAGCCGTAACCGCCATGGATGCGGAAGGACTCCTCGACGACCTCCTTGCCGGTCTCCGAGGCGATCAACTTGGCCATCCCGGCCTCGAGGTCGGACCGCAGGCCGGCGTCCTTCATCTGACAGGCCTTCCTTGTGACCAGCCGGGCCGCTTCGATCTTGGTTGCCATATCGGCCAGCTTGAACTGGATCGCCTGATGCTGGGCGATCGGCTTGCCGAACGTCTTGCGCTCCTGGCTGTACTTGATCGCCAGCTCGAAGGCCCGCTGGGCGATACCGACGCCACGGGCGGCGACGTTCACCCTGCCTACTTCGAGGGCATCCATCATCTGGCCGAAGCCCTTGTTCAGGCCGGCCTCTTCGCCCCCGAGGATGCGGTCGGGCGGGCACTTGTAGCCGTCATAGACCAGCTCGGTCGATTCGACGCCCTTGTAACCCATCTTCTTGATGGTCGGCGGCACGGTCAACCCGGCGAACTCGCCGGTGTTCTCGTGGACCCAGGGCTCCTTCTCGGTGATGAAGCAGGTCATGCCCTTGTAGCGCGGATCGGCATCGGGGTCACTCTTCGCCAGGAGGAAGACCAGGGTCGAGCCGAGGCCGTTGGTGACCCACATCTTCTGGCCGTTGATCTCCCAGTTGCCGTCCTCACCCTTCTTGGCAGAGGTCTTGAGCGCCTGGACGTCTGACCCGATCTCGGGCTCGGACAGCGAGAAGGCAGCCCGGACCTCGCCGGTCGCCATCCTCGGCAGGTAGGTCTCCTTCTGCTCCTCGGTGCCGAACTTCATCAAGAGGTAGGAGCCGATGAAGTGCGTGTTGACAACGCCCGAAATCGAGATCCAGCCGCGCGAGAGCTCCTCGACGATCATCGTGTAGGTGGTCAGGTCGAGTCCCATCCCGCCGTACTGCTCGGGGATGGTCACCCCGAAGAGCCCGAGCTCCTTCATCTGCTCGACGATCGGCTCGGGGAACTTGTCCTCGTGGTCGTACTCCTCGGCGTTGGGAAGGATCTGTTCGTCGAC